>NZ_JBAHUQ010000015.1 GCF_036689865.1 Magnetococcus sp. PR-3 | reverse complement strand
TATAGTCAGGTGTTTGGGGTGCGGTATGGGTTTGACGGGCTGGTTTAGAATAGAACTTTCTTTGAAACTGGAATGAGATCTCAATGGCAACCTATCTGGTGGGACAAATTCTCATACAAGATCAGGAAAAATGGCAACGCTATGTGGCGGGTGTGGCCGAATCACTCCAACCCTTTCCATCGGTCGAACTTGTTTTTCGCGGAAAGAAGCGGGATGTGCTTGCAGGTCATAACCCAACCAACGATGTGGTTGTGATACGTTTTCCTGATGGCTCAACCCTGGATAAATGGTTTCAATCCCCAGCTTACCAAAAACTTATCCCTTTAAGAGACGAAGCGGCTCAGGTCACCATCACGACCTATGCGTCGACCCCTTGATAGATCCCGACCAACTGGGGGGATGCTGGGGTACTTGCTGAGTGGTCACCCCTATTTCAAGGTTGTTGCAACACTTAGGTTATACCCACCACCTCTAACATCCGACATCCCCAATAAGGATAATGGGGGCGCAAACGATGAGATACGCATAACTAAAGCCCTACTGTACCCGATATAATTTCCAGCCGGGCAGCTAACGGCGGTACCCGTGTTAATCCGTGTTGCAAGCGGGTTACCGCTTAAACATACCGAGCTTAAAGCCTGTGTAGAGGTGGTCTCTACAGGCCTGTGTGTAATCTGGATGCCCGACTACCGGCGTAAAAAAGCCTGCCCAAGTGCGGAGAACCTTGAGAGAGACCTATTTGATCATAGATTTCTCTCGCCAGTTCACCGACCTGCACCATCTCACGAGACCGCTGCTGGGCCATGTGACACCTACCAGTACCATCAAAGCATGGGGACTTTCTGCGTTATCCCTGCTCATCGCTTGAAGTGTAGCAGGCATCCCCCCAGGTGGACCTTTTAAAGCGCGGTAGTTCAGACCATACATAGATACCAGCTTATTGAAAGTAGGGATTCTCAGCGAACAGATCGCTCGGCAATCAAGCGGCTCAGCCGGGACAGCCATTCCACATAACGAGGCATAAGCGTGAACAAGCTGTGTTAATCATGAATGTCATACCCACACCATCCATACAGAGGATTGATTAAAAGTAACAAACAACTCCAATAGCCCGATCTAGAAAATGGTCCCGTGTTTTTTGCTATGCATAAAGCATTTGAAATTACTCATGGATCATTCATACCACAGACAAACATAACGTCAAACTATTGCAGGCATAAGTTTTAGTGTTGATTTAAAAGAACTTTTCAACAAATCAACACCTGCATTCCAGTCAAAAACTGTGCTAATATTTTTTCACCCAAATGTTAAAATACCCCTCTGATATCGGGGGGAGGTTTGATGCGCTAGTAGCGTATCTAGCAAGAAAGAGTGTTTCATGCCTTCGAAAATCACCAGCCGTTTCCTAGCTCAATTACAAAAAGGACACCATCAGTTTCTAGAGGATGAACTCCCCAATCATCTAGAACTGTTCCAACGCCTAAGCAGGGAAGGCCAAAGCCCACGTGCTGTCGTCGTAGCCTGCTCCGACAGCCGCGTACACCCTAATATGATAACCCAGTCAAACCCTGGGGAGCTGTTTATCATTCGTAATGTGGCCAATTTGGTTCCACCCCATGATCCAGATGGTGGTTATCACGGTACCAGCGCAGCTTTGGAATATGCGGTAAAGGTTCTTAAAGTCGAAGCGATCATCATTCTTGGCCATAGCTGCTGTGGTGGTGTACGCGCACTCTCGGATGACTGCTGTGAAAAAGCAGGGCCAGGAGGAGGAGACTTTATTGGCAAATGGATGGAAATTGCCTGGAATGATGATACGGTTCAGACCTTAGCCGTGGAGGCCGCCCAAACCAATATTCACCGCCCCTTAGAAGAGCGGATGGTGACACTGTCGGTTGAAAATTTACGTTCCTTCCCCTTTATTCGTGAGCGAGAACAGGAAGGTCAACTGGAAATTGTCGGGCTCTATTTTAATATTGGTGAAGGTCGACTCTACCATTATAAGAATGAAAGCAGCAGCTTCGAACCCCTTTAATCCAGCCTGGACATCTCCAGGCAAGCATCCATCGCTTCAAGCAGACGTTGTTTTTTAATGGGCTTGGTCAGGTGCAGGGAACACCCAGCTTCAATGGAGTTTTCTGCATCCTGACGCATAGCATGGGCGGTGAGTGCAATAATGGGTGTCTTCGCCTCGCCTTGACGATGTTTCTCTGCCCATTTGCGAATGGTTCGGGTGGCTGTAATACCATCCATAACAGGCATTTGTATATCCATAAGGACCAAATCAAAACGTTGGGACTGGAACAGGGCAACGGCCTCTTCTCCATTGGATGCCGTAATGACCTGATAAGGGCTACGTTTTAAAAATGCTTTAATCAAAGCTAAGTTATCAACAGCATCATCCACCAACAAAATACGGGCCTGTATCCCCCCTTCTTTACTGGCAAGCTCCCCGCTGTTGTCACTGCTCTCAACCTCTGCCTGCTCAATGGCAGCAATAGCAGCTTCCAACATCATGGAGTCATCCAACTCACCCTCCAGGTTAGGACGGGCCAGCGTTTCAGGCAGGGGTAGGCGGCAATGGAATATAGCTCCCTGCCCTGCTGTACTCTCAACCTCTATCTCACCTTGCATGGCATCCACCAGCCGCTGACAGATCGCCAAGCCCAAGCCTGTACCACCAAAACGACGGGTAATAAAGCCATCCCCTTGCCGGAATGGTTCAAAAATACTTTGTAGCTGATGGGGGTCGATCCCAATACCTGTATCCTGCACACTAATCTGCACAACACCATGACTGAGCATCGATAGATTGACATCCACACGCCCTTGGGCGGTAAATTTAATGGCATTACCCACCAGGTTAATCAAAACCTGTTTAATCCGCTGACCATCGCCACTGACATAGTGCGGCACTTTAGCTTCAATCTGCACATGCAGTGGCAACCCTTTGCGCTGAGCTTGGGGTTCCAACATTTGCACCACTTGACGCACCAACAGATGTAAATCCAGGGGAGCCTCTTCTAAAGCCAGCTGATCAGCCTCAATTTTAGAGAGATCCAAAATATTGTTGATTAAAGAGAGTAAACTCTCACCAGCCAAATGAAGAGTATGTGCCCATCGGGTATGTTCAGTATCCAGCTCAGCTTCCATCAGCAGCTGACCCATCCCCAAAATGGTATTCATTGGGGTACGGATTTCATGGCTCATTGCGGCTAAAAACTCACTCTTAGCATGGTTTGCCTGTTGCGCCTCATCCCTTGCTTGAGCCAGAGCTTCGGTCCGATCCTGAACCTGTTGTTCCAAATTACTCTGCTGCTGTTGTCGCAGCAGTTCGGCATGATGGCGATCCGTGGTATTTTCCACACTTGACCAAATATAACGTTCTCCATCAAGCTCGATAATCTGCCCTTTTAAACTGACTGGAACATGGTGACCATCTTTATGAATGTACACTTTATTGTATGGTCCATAGCTTCCTTTGGTATTCAGGTCATTGAGCTGTTCTGCTTCCTGATCGGCATAAGACTTTGGAGTAATATCCCAATAGGTCAGCAGCTTAGTATCCTCAACTTCACGGCCAACAATATGGGCATAGGCCGGATTAATATCGACCAACGTTCCATCCATCCGACATAGAGCCAACCCAATAGGAGAATGCTCAAAGAGCATACGGTTGTAGTGTTCACTCTGCTTCAACTTATCTTCGGCACGCCTTAAACGGCGTACATTGGCCAGCAAAACGATCAGAACAAGCAGTAAAACGACCACGGCAACCATGGTTGCGATAAACGTGTTGGGAAACTGCTTCATCAGTGATGCAGGCTGGTTCATAATTTGAGCGTAAGCTGGCAGTGCCTCAACAGAAATACCAAACCGATTAAGCGCTGCATGATCAAAGACATGAACATGTGGAGCTTGCTGCAGAGAAGACGGATGGCCGCCCTCAAAAAGAGTTTTCCCCACCTGTGCAGCGACTTCACCTTGCTTAAAACCACTGGTAATGGCTCCACCCACCAAACCAAGACCCGGACGAAAGCCCCAAGTTACGTAGACAGGTACTTGTGCATGTTCCGTCACCCAGCGGTGGCTTTGCGACAAGTTCATCACCTGACCATTACGATCACGGATGAAGCTCATGTAGATCACAACGGTATTCAGGGGTAAAACGGCTAACCGGTTGGCCAGCTCATGCTTGCTCAGATCAGAAAGGTAGCTAAAGCGTAGTTTACCTTTCATTTTTTCTTCTAAACGGCGGGCTCTTTTCATATAGCTAAGGCCCGATGTCGTTTGATCAGCCACCACCACGATCTGCTCAACTTCTGGGTGTAAACGCAGGACCAGATTCAGGGTATCGCCCATACCCAAATTCTCTTCTACCCCATAGACCTGTTTTAATCCCGTAAGCTGTTGCGGCTCTACACGGTCTAGACCACAGAAGACCCAAGGAACATCCGGTGCAATACGATGACGTTGGGTTTTAAAAAAATCAAAGGCATTGTCATCCGAGGTGATGACCAGATCAACACCTTGCTGGGCATACTTTAACGCATAGGTTTCCGCTAATTGTTCAAGATATTCAGGAGAGGCATGACGCTTGGTGTCCATATACTCCAGAAGCAACTCAACTTGCTGGGTATCACCAAAAATAGAGCGGATGCCTGCCATGATATTGTCTGACCAAAAATAGCCAGCATGATAGGCATTAAGAACCAGAATTTTCTTCTTTGTTGTCTCGGCCTGGACTGGACTGCCCCATACCAGAATCAGGACAAAAAGCCCAAAGAGTCCCAATAAGGCACTAGAAACACGACCCCTCACATCATCACCTTTATTGATACCGCATGACATGCATAAAAATGGAAGTTTAACATTAAATGCCACAAAAAATCTCAAGGAAATCATGACATGAGAGAAGATATAACCTGCAGACAAAACGTATGATTTATATTATTTTTTCCACACAGATCTAACATATCCGTAAACCAACACCATAAAACGGTGTTCTAATAAGAACCCCGTTTTATGGTGCACACCTCGGATTAGGTCAGTCTTCTTCCACCACATCCAGCGAAACAATCAAACCCGCATCAACACCCTCCACCTCTATGTCCTCATCTTCATCAAGATCAATCGGACACATCCGCTGGGCTTCCATTTGGTTCCAGGCATCCAGCGCGGCGACTTTATAAGCTTCACTGAGTGTTGGATAGTTGAAGATATTCTCTAGGAAATAGTCAATCGATCCATTGTGAGCCATTACAGCTTGTCCTACATGGATTAACTCAGAGCTCTCTTCACCTAAAATATGCACACCCATGAGCTTACCGTCTTGATCAAATAGCAGCTTCAAGAACCCTAATCGAGCCCCCATTATTTGACCACGAGCAGTCTCTGCAATACGCGCGATACCAACAGTGTAGGGGATTTTTTTCTTGGTTAACTCTTGCTCGGTCATCCCCACCATGGAGATCTCTGGAATACCATAAATGGCAAAAGGGAATGTCTCAGCATGACTATTGCGGGGTTGGCCAAAAGCGTGAGAAGCGGATAACCGCCCCTGCTCCATGGCCGATGAAGCCAAAGAAGGAAAGCCGATCAAATCCCCACAAGCATAGATGTTGGGGATGTTGGTTTGATAATGACGGTTCACGGTCAGGCGGCCACGATCATCAGGCTTAAGGCCAACCTTATCCACTTGCAATGTTTTTACATTGCCCACCCGACCTGATGCAAACAAGATCATATCGGCATGGATTTTTTTACCACTTTCTAACGTGGTGAGAATTTGCTTTTGGCCGGCATGCTCCACATCGACCACTTTTTCTCCCAGTCGAATACGTACGTTACGCTTGCGTAGGAAGTGCATACACTCCTCCACAACTTCCTTATCCAGAAAGTCCAACATGGTATCGCGACCATCAATCAGCGTGACGTTAACATCCAGTGCACTAAATAAGGAGGCGTACTCCGTACCAATGACCCCAGCCCCCACCACAATCATGCGTCGGGGAAGATGCTTAATGGTCAGAATGTCATCACTATCCAAAATGCGTGTGCCATCAAACGGAATATGTGCCGGGCGGTATGGCTTGGTACCCGTTGCCAGTACAATTTTATCAGCACTGTAGCGGTGTACATCCCCTTTAGGACCGGTAACCATTACCGTATTGGTATCTTCAAAGGTCGCAGCACCCTGGATAACCCGCACACCAGAGCGATAGAGCTGGGTTTCCATAACCTGAACTTCATGGTTAACGGTAATATCCAGCCGTTTCATCAAATCTTCAACAGAGACCGTGGCTTTTAAACGATAACTCTGCCCATAGAGGCCCCGCTGGTTATAACCGGTTAAGTACATAACCGCTTCACGCAGGGTTTTACTGGGGATGGTACCTGTATGAAGAGAAACACCGCCAATGGCCGCCTTCTTTTCAATAATAACCACTTTCTTACCCAGTTCAGCGGCCTGGATGGCAGCACTGTGTCCAGCAGGACCACTGCCAATGACCAACATATCGTAATGGCGCATACATACCCCCACGTGTATTTTCAAAAACAAAACCCTACTCCAGCACGGGGAATATACATAACATTGGAGCAATATGCGCACATTTTTGATGTATTATAAAAATTTTATAGTGCACACATATTTTTTTTATTTAATGTTTTCTTGATATTATCAAAAAAAATACCCGGAATAGCCATTAGAGCAGCCTCTCTTTTACATCTCTTTTGAACATCGTTCAGTTTTATATTGAACATTGTTCATTTTAAGTTTATATCTAAAATATCTTCTGCTTGGTGATTGACAACCAGAAAAGGCAGGCTGACATTTTGAACACCGATCAATTAGGAGATCTACCCATGCTATCTTTCATGAATAAATCCTCTGTGGCCTTCTTTATGCTGATGGGGTGCGCCCTACCCTTAGCAACGGCCGAAGCGGCAGGCCTGATGACACCCAAAGGAGGCGACCAACCACCTCTTGAAATGAAAGAACACCATGTATCTGTCGTGGTCGAAAGTGGTTTTGCTTTAACCACAGTTGAGCAGACATTCTATAACCCCCACCCTCAAGATCTAGAGGCACTTTATAGCTTTCCCGTGCCCGACCGGGGGGCTTTTTCAAGCTTCACATACTGGATTGATGGCCAACCTGTCCATGGTGAGGTCCTACCAAAGAAGAGAGCAAAAGAACACTACCAGCAGGAAAAAAAAACAGGGGCCCGCACAGCTTTGGCGGAGCAAGAACAACATCATCGTTTTAAACTGCATGTGTGGCCAGTCAAAGCACAGGATCAAGTGCGGATTCAATTCTCCTACATGCAGCCTCTCTCTGTAGATGGCGGTATTGGTCGCTACGTCTACCCTTTGGAAGAAGGGGGGGTTGATCAAGCGGCTCAATCTTTTTGGCACATGGATGATCACATCGCAGGACAATTTAGTTTCAACATGCAACTTCGAGACGGCTACCCCATTACAGCGGTCCGCACCCCTGCTCACCCCAACGCCAAGGTCACACAACATGATCCAAAGCAGTGGCAGGTGCAGCTTGGCTCGGTACCACCAGCCGTTGAGCAACAAGCTAAGCCACAAACCAACCACACCACAACACCCACGCAGCCGTTAGATAAAGAACAGCCTACGGCTCCTCATCCTGCTTCATCTATGCATCACCAACCCCGCTTAGATAAAGATATTGTGGTCTATTGGCGTCATCAAAAAAATCTACCAGGTCGTGTTGACATGGTGACCTACAAGCCATCACCCCAAGCTCGCGGTACCTTTTTAATGACTCTAACCCCAGGGTCAGATTTAGCCCCCTTACCACAAGGTCGGGATTGGATTTTGGTTCTGGATAAATCTGGATCTATGGGAGGAAAAATTGCCACTCTAGCCCAGAGTGTTGCAGCGGGACTAAAAAAACTCCCCAAAGGGGATCGGTTTCAAATCATTATGTTCGATCAGCATGCTAGCAAGCTCAATGCCCAGTTTCAGCCGGTTAATCACACCACAGTGCAGAAGAGTATAGAGGCTTTAACAAAAGTTCGAGCCAGTGGTGGTACCAACTTATACGCCGGTCTCTCCTTTGCCATGCGTCATTTGGAGCGTGACCGACCCACAGGGGTTATTCTAATCAGTGATGGAGAAGCCAACATTGATCGCACGCACAAACGGGATTTTCTGGCACTGCTCAAACATCGCGATGTCCGCCTGTTCACCGCTATCATGGGCAACAGCGCCAACCGACCTTTGCTTAAAGAGCTCAGCCGGTTAACCCAAGGTACTGCGATCAATATATCCAACAGTGATGATATCCTTGGCATGGTTATGCAAGCGGCCAGCAAGCTCAGCCATGAAGCGTTACACGGCACCACATTGAAGATTGATGGCATAAAAACAGCAGACCTCACCCTCAACCAACTGGCCTCACTCTACCGCGGTGAACAACTGATTATGATGGGCCATTACTGGGGTGATGGCCTCGCTGAGGTGACCCTTAAAGGCAAACACTCCGGCAAACCCATACAGTACAAAACTCAATTTCATTTCCCCAAGCAATCCACCCTCCACCCGGAACTGGACCGCCTTTGGGCATTTGCAACCATAGATGCGATGGAGCAACGCATGGAGCTGTTGGGGGAAAACCGTGACCAAGTGCAAGCCAGTACAGATCTTGCGGTTGAATACGGCTTAGTGACCCCACGCACCTCCATGCTGGTTGTAGAAGAGGCACGTTTTCAACAGTTGGGCATCAAACAGCACAATGCCCAACGTCTACAACGGGAACATAAAGCTCAACAAGCTCGTTTAGCTCAGACCCCTTTAAGTCACCGGGTAGATCAAGCCCAGCCAATGTTCAATACGCCACAATCCACACACATTAGTGCAGGTGCCGTTGACCCCGTAACACTGTTGGCGCTTCTGCTTGGCATCGCCGGACCAGCCATCCGGCGGATGAAGTCATGAAGGATCTAAGACAGGAGATCAGCTGGCTTGGGGTGGTTCTCATACCCCTGCTGATATGGTGGGGCACAGGCCCCGTCCCACCCTATGCAATTTGGGATCTAGACGCCGTACGTCAAGGAGAGCTATGGCGCATACTCACCTCACACTGGGTACACTTAAATGAAGCCCACCTACGTTTAAACATCATCATGCTTGCTGGATTAGCCGTCGCTTTAGGGGCGAGTGCAACCTTATGGTCTTTAGCCGTCGGTATGATTGGGGTCAATATATGGCTATGGCTGGACCCAACAGCTCCCCTCTACTATGGGGGGCTCTCAGGTGCTTTGCATGCACCTTGGGCCCTACTCCTTATCCGGGGTTTGCGCCAACACACACAGAACAAACGCTACGTACTGTTGTTTGTAGGCACCTGTGGCAAGCTGGGTTGGGAGCTCTACACGGGCTCTAGCCTGTTTATACCAGAAACATCTCACACTGCGGTCTATGCACATGTGGCCGGTTTTGCCGGTGGCTTATGGGTTGGGGTTTTACACCATTTACCACGATCCAAACAGATCACATAGATTTGTGGGAAGACGAAGGGACGTTACGCTACGTTTTTAAAATACGTCCCGTGCCAATGTGTCTTTCAGCAAGACCTATGCATAGGCAAAAACTATAGCGAGCTTAGAAACATAATATTATCCATATGCACTATTTCCCGCTATCCTTACGCGCATACTGCTTAGACAATTTTCCCCAGGAGGTGTGACCATGCCAATGTTAGAAGGTAGCCAAACCGAAAAGAATCTTCTTTGTGCTTTTGCCGGTGAGTCTCAAGCCAGAAATCGCTATGAGTTTTTTGCCAGCAAGGCCAAAAAAGAGGGCTATGTGCAGATCTCACGCATCTTTGAAGAGACCGCGATACAAGAGAAAGCCCATGCCAGCCGGTTTTATAAATTCCTTCAAGGCGGAGAGGTCACCCTAACAGCTAGTTTTCATGCTGGGGGAAACAGCACCACACTGGAAAACTTACTGGATGCCGCAGGTGGCGAAAACCATGAACATAGCGACCTCTACCCTGGTTTTGCACAGGTGGCACGTGATGAAGGGTTTGATGAGATTGCGGCAGTCTTCGACGCGGTCAGCATTGCTGAACAACAACATGAAAAACGCTTTCGTGAATTGGCAGAAAATATCCGTCATGAACAGGTTTTCAAGCGTGATGAAGAACAGAGTTGGCGTTGTTTAAACTGTGGATACCGACACGAAGGCGCAGAAGCACCCGACAGCTGCCCAGCCTGTGCCCACTCCCGAGCCTATTTTGAGCTCTTGGGAGAAAACTGGTAATTTACGGATCAAAAAAGGGCCCCCAAATGGGGACCCTTTTTTGATACCGATGAGATGATCCCCTTTATGCAGGGGGCTCATTCACATTGTGTTTTCGGAAGAAGGCCACATACTGCATGTCGGTTCCCATGATATGACCCACCAACCATTTTTTAGCAATACCCAGCAGATCAATACCCACCGCAAAGCTACCATCTTTATAGTCTTGGGCCACCTGCTGCAGGGTTGCCACCAGCTTACGATGTTTCTCTTTATGGGCGGGGGTATCTTCATAGCCATACTTATCAAACACCCGCTCTTCCCGAGCAAAATGTTCAGCGGTATAACTGACAAACTCGTCGAGAATAGGGCCAATGGCATCCGCCCCCTGCCCCTCTTTCATACCCCGGTGTAGTTGGTTGACCATTTCAACCAGACGCTTATGGTCACGATCCACAAAGGTTACACCGGTAATCAAGCGATCATCCCAAGGGAAGAAGGGTTGTTGAGCCTGAGCACGCCCTTTGTCACCAATATATACTTGGTCCAAAGCACGGAACAGTTTATCGACCTGTTCGCCATAACGCCCCATCAGGGCACCACCACCACGCGCGGCACCACTCTCTTGCCACGCATAAGCTTCCAGCAAGACTTTATGTGCCTCTTTATGGCTTTTAACTGCCTCATTAAACTGAGGAACAGAGCCAAAGACTTCCGACCCACGGCTGCCCATCCACCGGCACAAGCCACACTTATTGACATCCGGCAGCTCGTCTTTAACCAAAACTTCTCGGCGCTGCACAGCTTTATTCAGACGTCCCATCCAATAGAGGTGGTTATCTTTGACATCACGAATATCAAAAGGTGGCTCACTGGTATCCCCTTCAACCTGTCCCACATAGAGCGCGTTACAGGTATTTTGTAAGGCACTACTAAGGCGGTTAAAGTAAGCCGCTGATCCTTGCATCATTAACGCCGTGCGACTGGCTTCATCCATTTTTTCCTTAACCACCATGGTCACCTGCTCTGAAGCCATGGCAGAGTCCAAAACAGTTTTGGAAAAGTCATAAGCCGCCTGCCCAGCCTCAGCAACCTGCTGAGCCCCTTGGGCACTTTGAGAGGTGGATTGGGCGATTTCCTGCGTGCCAAGCGCTGCTTCGGATGCAGCCCGAGCAACATCTTGCCCAGCATGGTTCAACTCCTGGGCAGAGCGCGTCACATCTTCTGCCGCTTTAGCGACTGCTTTCATCGACTCTGCAATATTATCGACAGCCATGGATTGCTGCTCAACTGAGTCTAAAATATCTCGGTTCAACTGATTGGTGCGGTCGATCACCTGCCCAACCTGCTCCCCGCGCTGGGCAGCATTTTTGGCATTTTCCTGAATGGTACTGACTTGATCAGAAATAACCTTGGTTGCTTCTGCCGTTTGGCTTGCCAGCTCTTTAACCTCATTGGCAACCACAGCAAAACCTTTACCCGCCTCACCCGCACCTGCCGCTTCAATAGAGGCGTTCAAGGCCAGCATATTGGTTTGATCGGCAATATCATTAATGGTTTGAATAACCTTGCCAATTTCATAAGCTGAAGCGGTTAGACGATCCATGACAGATCGGTTTTCAGATGATAAGGCACTGGCCTGTTCCGACTCTCTACTGGCCTCTTTGCACCCTTTTCGGACCTCATTAAGTGAAGCTGTCAGTTGAGAAACCTCTGAAGCAACTTCCTTAACAGAACTGTCTACCTGCCCCAGATTATCGTTCACACTGGCAATGTTAACGGTAATCTCTTCTGCAGCCGATGCCATGGTCGTAATGTTGGCACTGGCCTCTTCTGAAGCTGTGGCAATACTTGTAATACTCTCAGATAACAGTGTTGCAGACTCTGAAATGGCATTGGTATTACGGGTAATATCCTCAACCGAATTTTTGACCGAGGAGACCTCTTCAGCAAGACGTTCATTTTCGCCTGCAACCACTTTTACAGTGGTGCTGGACTGGTTGGCATCCGTCTCAATTAAACTACGGATTTTTACAAACTCCGTGGCCACGGCCGTAATACTACCTGCATGCATACCGCTTTGTAGTGACCCTTGCTCAAGATTTTCAATCATTGCATTGGTATGGCGAACAATACGGGCCATCTCCCCATTGCCCGCGATTTCATCAACCCGATGTGAAAAATCACCATCCGCGATATGTATAAGCGCTGTCTCGATACCGTGGATCGGATGGCAAATGGTTCGTGCTACCCAAAACCCTAGTGCAACAGAGACCACCAGCCCCACAAGTACCAGCCACCCCACCTGACCAAAGCCCACCAGTATTGCAGCAATCAACGCAGGTACTGTTCCCAGCAGTACCGAGATCACCAATATGCGTGTTTGGATTCCCATATTTACTCTTTCCCCAACGCTTTCTTCTGTCCCTATGTAGCCGTCCAGCTATCTTGTAAAAAAAATAGATATATTACACAATTCCAACCCAGACAAAAAAGCGTATTCTCTGCCAAGAATGAAAAAAAAAATCTATTAGCTTGCAATGGGTTGTGGATGCTTGACCAGATCTGACAAAAACTTAAACATTATGACCATCAACAACTTTTTCCCGGTTTTACAGAAGGAAAGCTTAAACGTTAGTCAGCTCATTCGCATTCTTAAAGGTAAAAAACCAACCACTCCTATCGGGTAGTCGGTTTTTCACCTTCACAAAGCCATATCTATAACCATCAGAGGAAGGTTACTTCCATTCACTGAGATATAGCGCATCCAAACGCTCAAACAGACGATCCTTGGTTTCATCAAATTTTTCAATCAGCGCCCGCACATTATCGGCTTCATCATTGGCAACCAACTCAGCCACTTCACGGGCCATTTGATGAACCTTCATATGCTCTGGCTCAATAGACTGAAAAATCGGATTGGTTCCAAACTTGGATGTCCCTTCACTATAATACCACTTACCAAAAGCACACTCCCGCTCACTGGCAACCTCTTCTGGCTTGAGCATAATACGACCTCGCATCATCTTCTCAAGACGGTTAAGCCAAGCAAGGTGAGCGGACTTGATCATAAAGATATCAAAAGGAGGTTCACCAGCCTGCATCGCTTCTCGATGACCCATATCCTTAGCGGTTGACTGAATAACTTTGAGCAAGCTGTGGAAATAGTTGGTTGAGCCTTCCAGATATGAAACCAATTGAAACAGAGCTCGGGCCTCATCATCCACTTTATTGGAAAAGGTCTCTGCTTGCGCCGTGGAGGATTGAATTTTATCCATGGCCGTACGGGCATCATGACCTTGTTGAACGGTTTCTGTTGCGGCCGTCATACTGCTGTTGGTGGCGTCTACGATACCGTCGGTTTGGGCCGCCGCTGCCGCCGCCGCCTGGGCAATTTCGCCAATAGCCTGCCCCAGCTCTTGGGCATTCAATGTCACAGAATTCGCCGCTTCAGAAACATGCTGGATCGAGACATTAATTTCCTGTACCGACAGTTTACGCTCCTCAACCAAGTCACTAATTTCTGTATTAGAACTGTTTAGATCTTTGATCATGCCGGTAATACCATCCACAGCACGTGTTGCTTGGCGGGTATGATCCTGGATCTCTTGCACCTGATTGGAGATCATTTGAGTGGCCTCAGCCGTTTGGCTGGCCAGCTCTTTAACCTCATTGGCCACCACGGCAAAGCCTTTGCCCGCTTCACCAGCACCGGCGGCTTCAATGGAAGCATTCAAAGCCAACATATTGGTCTGTTCTGCAATGCTATTGATCACCTCAATGGCACGACCGATCTCATTGGCTGAGTTGGAAAGCTGCTTAGTTACCTCAAGGGTACTATTGGCTTGATCCGTAGCTTCACCAGAGCGTTGGTTGGCCAGATCACAGCGACGGTAGATCTCATCCAGCGCCCCAGCCATATCGCTAATAGAGCCTGAGACCGAAGAGACCTCATGAGAGACCTGCCCCAAATTACTGTTAACCTGACTCACATTGGCGGTCATCTCTTCCGCAGCAGAAGCCACCGTATTGACCGCAGAAGACATCTCCATAGATGAGTCGGACATCCCTTGGATCATGCCAGAAAGATTTTCGGCTGAACTACCGATCCGATCCAAATTCTGCGTCGCCAGATCCACAGCAGCATGAATCACTTCCATCTCATTATTTAAATTTTCCTGCTCCTGCTTGACCGCAGAACCAATACGCTTGGCATCGGATGTATCGTTGGTCAAACTATTAAGAACCTCACCAAACTCCGTAACACAGGAGCGGATACTCTCTGAATGCAGGGTGCTGTTCCAAACATTGTTGGCCAGATCATTGGTCATATGGTTAATTTTATCACCAAGCTCCAGCACATCATCTTTGGTTTCTGGAATGGGAATACGTTTAAGCAGCTCACCGGACACAGCGTCTTGAATACCTTCAAACAGCAGTCCCAGTGGAATGGTAATACTACGTGCCACCAATGAGGCCAAACCAACCAGAATGAGTGTGACAATAAGGAATAGACCTGAGAGCTCTTTGGCATTATCCCAGTAGGCGGAATCCACATCATTGATATAGATTCCTGACCCAACCACCCACTCCCATGGCGCAAAACCTTTAACAAAGGAAAGTTTGGGTTGAGGCGCATCAAAACCCGGCTTGGGCCATAGATAGTCCACAAACCCTTCCCCGCTCTTTTTCACGGTATTAACAAACTCGGTGAAAAGTAGCTTCCCGCCTTTATCCTTAAATTTGGATAGATCCTTACCATCCAGCTGGGGCTTGATAGGATGCATAACAATGACCGCACGCATGTCATTGATCCAAAAATAGTCGCTTTTGTTGTAACGCAGCCCTTTCAACACTTCTTTCGCGTGTTTTTTAGCATGCGCTTCTGGGATTTTTCCAGCCTGAACCTTCTTATGAAAATCCACCAGAACACTATGTGCTGTCTCAACCAGCTGTTGCGTTTTTTGTTTTTTGGACTCCATGAGTGCCTGTTTTTGACTGTTTAAAAACAGAAAACCACTGGCCCAAAAAATAACAACAGCTAACACAATAAGCAGCCAGATACGTGTGCGGATATTTAGCTTCAGGAACAAAGCCGACATGAAGACCCCCCTCCAATGTAAAACTTTTCGATACTTTACATTACAGCGATTGCCACAAATTTAATATCTTTTTTTTGTATAATAAAAACATTTATACACCATCAATTAAATATATTCTTATGCTTGGAACTATCAATTGATTGGTATCACCACTTTTATTGGTAATGCTAATGCACAGTACAGACCATACACGGATCAAACGAACGCACAATATGCTGCACCGCCACAGGGTCCCTTTCTCCTTGCCGAATCGGTGTATCCTGCAAGGCCTGCTCTAAGGCTCCACGCACCCCTGCCTGATCACGCGGTGAAAAATTCCATGTCGTCGGTGCCACAATCTGGGCGTTGCGCATTCGGCCATTATCCACACGGTACCAATGCCCTAAGCTGCCTCTCGCAGCCTCGACCATACCCACACCCTGCCCAGCCTCTGGAAGTTTAGTTTCCAGGCAAAAGGGGCTTTTGGGTACAACCTCATCCACCCATGTTTCCATGGCTAACACCACACGGGCCATTTCTAACAAACGCGCCACAACCCGGTTATGAACATTCCCCCCACTTTGCGCCACCAAATCACGTATCAGGGGGTGACCTGCAACCTGCTGCCGGGCTAAGGCCCCTACCTCCATCACCGCCCCCTCTAAACGGGGCGCTTTACACCAACTATACCCCTGCTGCTGGTCTGGGTCCGGTATGGTTTTACCCTCCAAAGGATGGCGCGCTTGCTCGTCATGGAGCATCCAACTGTGGCTTACATCTTCCGTAATGAACGCGGGATCCAAAGGGGATCGCTGCTGACCGTTCCAAACACCGGCAGAAAAGAGTGAAGAACCCTCTACCTCATAAGCACCATAGCTCATAAACTGCCGACACCCTTGACCTAAGGTGTGCAGGTTTAACTGGTCAGACAGGTATAAAAACCAACGAAAATCACTCTGCTCTGGTGGATGTTTTTGAGACCAGCGTGATAATGCATCCGCGTCAGATAAAGCCACCATCGTTTCGAGGCGATCGCCAAACAATGTGGTCTCCAGGAACTGCCGGAACCCCATTAAGATGCCCTTCATCCGACTTTTTTCCCTGGCTTCCACAGCACGGGTGGATCCTCCAGGTTGTAACGCCAGGGAATGCGGCCATTTACCGGCCAAAATGCCCATTAAATGAAGAAATTGAGCCCGTGCAGGCAAGGCAGCCCGAGCGGCTGATCCATCCACAGCTTTAAACCGTTTCAAGACGCCCTCATACCAACTCTCCTGGGCATAGATAGGCCGGGCAAAATCCGGCATAAAAAAGAGGTAAAAATGGGTCAGATGATCTGCCACATTCTCAGCCGCCAACATTAAGTTGGTGGTCAACTGCCCATTTTTGGGCATCTGCACACCGGCCAGATCCGCCAACGCTTGAGCAGAAGCGACCGATTGAGAGACTGAACAGATCCCACAAATTCTAGGCACATAAACCAGGGCATCCCATGGGTCCTTACCCACCAGCATGCGTTCAAACCCACGGAATAGCGGGGAGACCACCCAAGCATCTGTAACCCGATCGCCCACCCGATCAATCTGTACTTCCAAATCCCCCTCAACACGGTTGAAGGGCCCCAACACCTGACGTTTACTCATGGTTTCTCCACGGGGGTAGCTGGGGGAATACGAATATGATCGGTCAGAGCGTTCTCACGCAACCGCTCTGGTGTCGCCGCTTTTGACAGGGAGGCCAGCGCCACAAACCACGCTTTAGGCATATCTGTCGGCAAGCCAACGGGAATACCCGCAACTTTGGGCGTAACCGTGAAAGTATGACCAGGATCTTGAAAATTAGGTGCTGTACAGTTAATACAGGCGTACCCACCGCGCAAACAGGACCCCTCCCCATTCCATAGGCGGATATTACAGTCTGCATGAGCCTGAGTACCCAAGCAGCCAAGATGCTCCATCAAGCAACCCAGGTCGGCTTTTTTTTCGGCACTGGCTTTATATTCATAGAACTCATTCCTGGGGCAACCATGATGCACCAGGGTATCGGTATAGGCCCGAGGTCGGTTTAAAGGGTCTAAATCTGCCGTGGTTAAATGGCCATCCGTCAATTGTGCCAGGGTCTCAATCACCCAACTGGGGTGGGTCGGACACCCCGCAATATTAATCACCGGTAGACCTTGTTCCGATAAAAAGTCTTTCCCTAACAGCCCGCCGATCATCGCACCATCATAGTGCAAACCTGTCGCTTCAGCCGGGTTCCCCCCACCTGCGGTTATGCCGCCAAACGCCGCACAACTGCCTACAGCAACCACCTGCCCCGCCACAGCGGCCAGATCACTCACCACATCCTTCATGGGCCGTCCACTGCCTGATAAACGATGAAACGCACCTGTGCCATTGGGTCCTGTCACCACCGCACCTTCTAGACAGAGCAGATCCAAGCACTCCTCGCCATTAAGAATACGTCGTAGCAGCTTATGAAAATCCTCGCCATTACCCACACTAAGCGCAGGATGATAGAGCAGTTCAATGCCAGCACTGTCCAGCGCGGTGTAGAGATCCGGGTTCTCTGCACACAGTAAAGAAAGGGAACAGCCGCCACATCCACCGGACTGCAGCCACATCATACGTTTACGAGTTTTAGCCATGATGCTCCTCACCCTCCAGCGGCAACGTCAGGGTAAAACAGGCCCCACCCTGGGCGTGATTATGCGCGGTTAACTCACCCCCCTGATCCTGGGCTAAACCATAGCTAATATAGAGCCCAAGCCCAGTCCCTTTACCCACAGGTTTGGTCGTGAAAAAAGGATCAAACAGCTGATGCAAATCTTCCTCTTCAATCCCAGGTCCATCATCCATCACCTGAATATGAACCTGGGGTCCAACAACCTCACAACGCACCGACAGAGAGGGCTTTTCCATACCTTCCATCACATCTACAGCATTTTGCACCAGGTTAACCAAAATTTGATGCACTTGCCCCCGCCGCCCATGCAGTGAAAGCCCAGGCACAAGGTGTTGATGCACATCCGGCTTAATGCGTGCAGCATTGGTTACCCATTGGGTGGCTGTGGCAATGACTTCATTTAGATCATAACTACGTAAGCTCTCTCGCTGACCACCGGAATACCCCCGTAGATCTTGAATAATATCCCGAACCCGTTCCGCACCTTCCAGGGTCCCTTCAATTAATGGATCCAGATCCGCCATGGTTCGATCAATTTTATAATGACGACGGAGATCCTCTAACACCTCTTCTTTAAGCGGTTTTTCCGTCTTTTTTAGATAATCACCAATCCGTGTACCATAGCGTTTGAGCGCATGCATATTGCCAAACACAAAGCTGATGGGGTTGTTCAATTCATGGGCAACACCAGCGACTAGGCGCCCCAGAGAGGCCATTTTTTCTGAATGCACCAAGCGTTGTTGGGTCTGCTTCAAGGCTTGATGCGTCTGGTTTAAATCATCATAGGCACGTCGTAGCTCCCCAATCGGGCGTCCGATCAGAACCACACCAACCACACGTCCATCCCCATCCAGACGTGGGGAGACATTCATGGTTAAAGGGGTCGGGTGACCATCAAACCCCGTCAGGTGAACTTCACAATCCTGCATACTGGTGGGGCCGCCGTTGTCATTGGTGCTAGAGACAGCATCCATCTGCAACATTTCCCAGAAAATACGGCTTTGCTGTGCAGCATCCATCTGCAAAATCTCAGTGACATTTTGCGTTAACAGCTTCTCCGTACTCAAACCTGTGATCTGACCTAATGCTTCATTGACCTGCTCAATCTGCCCCTGCATATCACAGACAATCAAGACATCTGTCATGGAGGTCAGCACACTTTCAATAAACCGGTTGGCTGCGGCCAGGGCTTCATTTTGCCGCTCCAGCTCCACTTGGGTGTGAACCAGATCGGCATACGCTTCATCCATCTTTTGGATCACTTGAATCCACGCCTCTTCTGAAGAGGCCGTAAGGTCCAGGGAGTCATCACCCGCAGCCAGCTCTATGAGACTGGTTTGGCTCTTATCCATGGGCGATCTCTTCTTTTGAGATGGCTTCTACCTTTTCTAAACCATACCGTTCCAGTTTGCTGCGCAGCCCCACTCGGGATAACCCCAACTCCTTGGCTGCACGACTTTTGTTCCAGCGATGCCGAATCAAAGTCTCCCGTACAATTCGCGCCTCCAAGGATTCAACCCGCTCTTTTAAGGTACCTTGCATACCCCCTAACAACTGTAGATCATCACCAACTTCCTGAGTTGGAGCACCTTGTAATACCCGGGGAGAAAGCAGCTCGGCACCCAAGATATCGCCATCGGCCATAACCAGCATGTGTTGAATCTCGTTTTGTAACTCCCGCACATTACCGGGCCAGGGGTAGCCCTGCATAGAAGCCAAACATTCAGCACTAAAACCTTCAATCTGCTTACCCAGACTCTCCATCGCCTGCTCCAAGAGAGCATGAGCAAGGGCTGGAATATCCTGCACACGGGCTTTAAGGGGGGGTAAATAGACGGTAACCGTCGCTAAGCGATAATAGAGATCTGGACGAAAACGGCCGGATAGCATCTCCGTTTCCAGATCTTTGTTCGTCGCTGCAATTATACGTACATCCACTTTGCGTGAACGACTGCTTCCCAAAGGACGGATCTCCCCCTCTTGCAGAACCCGCAGTAGTTTCACCTGAAAAGCGGGCGAGATCTCCCCAATTTCATCCAAAAAAACGGTTCCCCCATCGGCCCGCTCAAATAGACCAACCCGATCCTCCACAGCCCCGGTAAAAGCCCCTTTTTTATAGCCAAACAGCTCACTTTCCAGCAACTGGTCGGGCAGTGCCCCACAATTTTCCACCACAAAGGCTTTGTCCCAGCGCAGACTGCTGTAGTGTAACGCACGGGCTGCAAGCTCTTTACCGGTACCGGAATCCCCAGTAAGCAGCACCGAGACATCAAAAGGGGATACTTTTTTTAGCTTATCGCAAACATGGTTCATACAGCTGTTGGCGCTACGGACAATGCCATCGTTCTGCGCAAAACGGTTCCGCAACCCTTCTCGCTTGCGACGCATGGCATCATCCAGCCGTTGTGGTGTCATTTTCACCTCAACAGACAGAGCCTGATTCTGCTTTTGTAAAGTAAACAGCCGGGTTGCATTTTTTAGGGTAAGAATAAGCGTATCCGGATGCCACGGTTTGGTAACATACTGGTAAATACCCGCATCATTCACGGCATGGATAATATCTTCAGGGTCGGTATAACCAGATATAATCATACGGATAACATCTGGATAATGATCACGTAATCTTTTTAAGTAGGTAACCCCTGTGGTCTCTGGCATGCGCTGATCACATAACACAACCTGCACCCACTCTTTTTGCAAGATCGCATCGGCCTCGCCAATGGTTGCCGCAGTCTTGACATCAAAATCCTCATCCAAAATACGTGTTAGAGCTTCTAAGGATCGGACCTCATCATCCACAATCAGGATGGTTGGTAGTTCAGACATCGCCCCCCTCCTCCCCCACCTCATACACCATGAGCTTATACCCCACACAAGGATCAACCGCCTGGATCAGAAGATGTGCCTGAGCTTGTACTGTCGCGACCTCTCCCCGTAAGCCAGATAAGCTTTGAGCCACCACACCCGCTGGATGAAAATTCCACTCCGTAGGGGCTAAAATCCGATAACTTGTCACCTGCTCACCCGCCAGTTCTACACGATGCGCCAACCGCCCTCTTGCTGCCTCCACCAGGCCGACCGCACCATCTTTGACCAACGCAGCTGCGGGTAATAAGCGCTGACTCAAGCTGGGGTCCTTGGTACGCAGGGCCTCGTAAAGCTGGCAAAGTTCGGTCAGACGGGCAACCAAGCGGGATATCAAACCATGCCCATACACTTGGCTCACAGAGGTGAGCAAAGCGCTCTGTGTACGACTGTAGCAGGAGCTCTCACAACACTGACCTTGCCACATTGGTTGAGCAAGAAAATCACTATTTTTCATACTTCGACCAAGCTCTTCACCAGAAAGAGCCGGTAACCTGTTTGATGCACACGCACCAACAGCTGCCATACCTTGCCCCCACACATGGTTGATCATACGGGCCGCCAGCGTCGTTTCACGCTGCGCCCATTGCTGCAGATCCTCTACACGCTCCCAAGCCAGCCATGTTTGAGGTGAAACACCCAGCAGGTACTCCTCTAACATGGTGTGCAAGGGCAACCATGTCTCTGCGCTCAACCCTTCGCCCTCAACCAACGCTTGAGTATGGGCTTGTTGGGTTTGCAGCACAGATCGCATGGCCTGGGGGTCTTGTGATAAACCAACCGCTTCAGGCCAGCTTAGCAACATGCGCCATAGATGCTCTTTAACGCTCTCCATAGCAATACGCTGAGCCTGTTTGGAACTGTGGTCTTCACTACCTTTGAGAGCCGCAATGGCCCGATAACCTGCAACGTGCTGTGCATGGCCACACACGACAAACAGCTTGGGGAGTAAATAGAGCACCTCATCAATGGTTTTTCCTTCTAACACCCGTGAAGCGCCAACCAAACGTGAAGAGAAAATCTCTACCTGATTAGGCCCCTTTTCAGTGACACCAATGGTGATCTTCAGCTCCCCTTCCAAGCTCATCCTACGGCCTCACCCCGAAGTCCCGTTAGTAGGTCTCGACGGCTAACAGGTTGTTTAACCCGTTCACTTAACGGCTCTGCATCCTCTTGAGAGGCCGGACACGCCTCACTCCCCTCTTTACTCACCAAACCCGCCTCTTCCATCACCTTGGCCTGCTCTTCTTCATAAAGTGATCGGATATCTTCTGTGCTTAAAATCCGCTGAATCCGCGCTTCATCCAACGCCTCATCTTCCTCTTCTTCCACATCACGTTCAGTTAACAGCACCTCTAAAAAAGCCTCTGCCCGCGCCACCGTGGTGTCATGGGCTGGAAATTCAGACATTGGGGAGTGCACTGAAAACGTCCAACAGCGCCCAACACCCTCAAATTCGTTAACCAACATGGTATAGCTTCGTTCAGGAAATCTATAATCCTGCTTATCCCCTAACGTGGCCTCTTCCAATGCACCACGGTCATCCGGCAACCACATTAAATTCATTAACCAAGGGGTAATCACCACCCCTAACCACCCCTCTTGCCAGCGCTGAAACCCCACCGCTTCGACATGCAACATTGGATTCAATAACGGCAATCCCTGCATCTGGTTTTGTTCAATGGCTGTAAAGGTAGCTTCCAGTTGTTGCATCAATGCCTGGGCATCCATGGTGATCATTCCTTCTTGTTAGGCTTGCACGGTAGCCATGTCGACCAGACCGATCGACATCACCCCTTAAAAGAGCAATGCTCGGGCCAAGCCACTACACACATATCTAATTGTTATCTTTAAGTTTTTTAAATCTATACTCTAAAATTGATAAAATCATGTAATCTATCTTTTCACTTTCTATCCTTTTTGGAAATAAACATTTCATTTATACCGCCCAATCAAAAATAGCAATCTTCCTACAGACGTTCCTGGTCGCTTAAAAACCCGCTATAATGAGGCTTTCTTCAACACCGCTCCTGACCATTCTCAAACCGTATTGAGACCTCCATGCCTAAGTCATGCCGCCTGCCTACTCAGCACTACACCTGCCGCTCGTTTACATTGACCATTACACTGGCCACAAGCTTTGGCATGTTGGTACTGGTTACTTTTCTTGCCGCTGTATGGCCACAGCTCAAGGCTGGCTGGACCAACATCTATGAACAGTTCAATCAGGAGGCCATGACGGTTCAATCTCAACTGCAGTACGGTATGCAGAACATTGTGAACAACACGCGGCAACAACTTCTGCGTCTTAACAATGAACTGGAACACCGTATTTACGCGGGGCTGGATGACCCTGCACTTCATCTTATTCGTGGCGCACTGTTGACCCATCAAGAGATTAATGAGCTGGTCTATTGGCCTACTGCCGGAAAGGCCTATGCGGTTCAACGTACCGCGGATAACCTTTTGGTCCGTTTTAAACCACCCCCCCGACCTAAAACCTGCGGCCACAACCAGCAATTACTCGGGGAGGCCCGCATACGCCACGGCCTACCAGGGTTTGATATGTGGATCAAAAATCAACATGGCAGTTGTATTCAGGCGTTCATGACCATTGCCCAACTGTCAGAACTAACCGCCATGATGAGCGATATGTTTGATGGCACGGTCTTTATTCTCAAAGGCAAAGAGCATGTTATTGCCCACCCTAACTTGATCTCACCCCACCCTGAGCAGACGGTTGAAAGCCCCTTAGTTGGTTTAAAACGGGTTGGGGATATGGTTTTGGGCAGTTTGTGGGATGAAGAGAGCCATCCACTACACCTGGAAGATGCCGCCAACCATGGAGCTTTTACCCGAGCTGTCGATATCGGCGATGAACACTACATTGTGATATACGGTAAAGTGACAGGTTACGGCCCTGAACCATGGTTGATGGGTGCTTGGGTTAATGCCTCTGAGATGGATGCCCCTTTTGAACGCATGGCTCTAGCCACACTTTCAGCCATCGTCACACTGATTATCGCCATCTTGGCCGCTGTTTGGCTGGGCCGCCGCATTGCTCAACCCATTCGCCGTGCTGCAAGCTACACCTCAGCTCTGGGAGATTTGGAATTTACCCAGGCACAAAAGCTGCCCAGCAGTCGTATTACCGAGGTTAAAGATCTGGCCAACGGCTACAACGGCATGCTCGAAGGCCTACGAGCCTTTGAACGGTATGTTCCACGCAAACTGGTGCGTAACCTTATTGATTTTCAAGGTCAACAAGGTGAGCAGAACCTAGATAATCTAAGTGATCAAAGGCAATTAGCCGTTATGTTTACCGACATAGCTGGCTTTACCAGCTTGTCAGAAACACTCTCCGCCCCAGAGGTTGCTACCCTGCTTAATGACCACTTCACCCTACTTGGCAGCCATGTCGAGAACACCGGTGGTACCATTGATAAGTATATTGGAGATGCCTTAATGGCTTTTTGGGGAGCGCCTGATCCCATGCCAGAGTCCTCCACCCAGGCCTGTTATGCCGCCTTAGCCATGCGGGATGCCATGCAAAAGGACAATCTTGCCCGACAGGCTGCAGGAAAACCGACCCTACAAATACGCATTGGCATTCATTTAGGCGATGTGGTTGTGGGAAATATTGGAGCCCCTGGCCGCATTAACTACACCATTGTTGGCGATACTGTTAACAGCTGCCAGCGCTTAGAATCCCTGGGGCGGCACTATGCAACCCCAGAAGAGAGCACCATTATTTTGGTTAGTGGACAGGTTGCAGGATGTATTGGAGAGAATTTTGCAACCAAACATGTTGGTGAACATGCCGTTAAAGGTCGCCAGGAACCCTTAGAGGTCTTCCAACTGCTGGGATTGCAGGACACAGCACCCAAAGATTGATGACAGCACCCTTTCCTCCTTAGGCTTTCCGACCGGAGGAAAGTCAGCTTAAGGTGGAGCGTAACATGACGTCAGAGACACCCAACATGACCCCGTTTGATGCCCCCAATAACCGGGCCGTTGAAGCGGGAAACCTCTGTAAAAGCTGTGGGCTCTGCTGCACCGGCAGTTTTTTCAGCTTCGTGAATGTTTTTGTTCAAGAACAAGCCCGCTTAACGGAACTGGGTATTCCCACCTATGAGCAAGGCAAAGGGGAGATTGTTTTTGATCAACCCTGCCCCAGACTTAAAGAGAGCTGCTGTAGCATCTATGATGAACGCCCCAAAAAATGCCAAGGCTACAACTGCCAACTGTTAAAAAGCATTTGGATGGGAGATATCTCAACAGAAGAAGGTGCTGCGCTTATTCAACAGGCCAAAAGCCGTTATCTCTGGCTAATTGATCAAGCCAGAGATTTAGACCCAGTCCACCCTGCTCAGATCAATCTGCGCACCTTCCTCTACAACTTCTATCGCAAGCAAAAAAAACGCCCCCTGAATGCCAAGGAGCGGGATTTTGTACGTAGTACCTTCGACTATTTATGCCTGATCCGTCGACATTTTCATGAGAGCAGCCTGATGGGCAAATATGCCATTTGGTTACAGCGATTGGCCGCCATAGAAGAGGAAAAAGCCGATGAAGAAACGGTGCTTAATCCGCAGCCAAACCTACAGCCATAAGCCACCTTCAGGGGTTATCAAAAAACAGATCCAAATTGGCGTTAGGGTCACCATTTACAGCCGCTTGTAACTGATCCATGGCGGCCAGAATACGTTTGGCATCGGCCTCTTCAAGCACCTCACGGGCCGACCCCAGGTAATTAACCACCCAAGTCCCCGGAACTTGAGATCCTGTCAGCATCATATTGACCTCGACCAAGCGACCATCCCGATCTTCGCACACGGCGATGAAGTCATGATCTTCCACCACCTTAACCGGTGTACCTAGGCACATTTCATCTGCTCCAGATCTGCCTGATGCTGCCAATGGCCCAGCAACGGTTTTTCACGTTTTATCGGCTCAACACCAAGTCGCTTAAGCTCAACCAACAGTTGCTCAACCATATCTTCAACACCCTGCTCAGCTTCTGGTGTCAGACCCAGTTGGTTTTCCAAACTGTGGGGAACCAAACCAACAATGGTGACATGATCTGGCTGTTCATCCGTCAGCATTAACAAAGCCAGCAGATCTGACAGCCCCAATTGGTGGTTGGAAAGCTTAGTCTGAAAAAAAGCAGGTACCTGTTCATCGGCAATACGTACCAAAGTACCGTTGGGGTCCCCTGTATTAATGGCATCCGCCACCAACAACTGCTTGACGTTGCGCATAGGTTCCAACAGCTCAGTACCCGTGGTGCCACCATCCATAAGGGTCACTGTTTCAGGCAGAATATAACGGCATTCCAGGGCTTCAACAGCGCGAACACCAACCCCTTCATCCTGCATGAGAATATTACCCAGACCCAGCACCAAAATCTCTTTGTTATCCGAATACATAGGGATACCTTTCAAGAGAAGAGACTGGGGCGGAAGACCACCCCAGCCATGGTTCATTAAAGCGCTTTAACCTTGACGATCTCTTTTTGCTCTGTATCCACCATGTGAATGGCACAAGCAATACAAGGATCAAAAGAGTGGACCGTCCGCAGTACCTCAAGGGGTTTTTCAGGATCTGCCACAGGGTTATTGAGCAGAGACATTTCATAGGGGCCAGGGTCCCCATTCTCTGCCCGCGGGCCTGCGTTCCAAGTGGAGGGCACCACCGCCTGATAGTTCTTAATCTTTTTCTTCTCAATCACCACCCAGTGAGACAAAGCACCACGGGGAGCTTCATGAAAACCAAAGCCACGCACTTCACCTTTGGGAAAGACCGGAGCATTGAAGGTATCCAGATCACCCGTACCAATATTGTTAACCAGGGCGTGCCACTGATCTTTAAGGGTATCCATCATCACCGCACACCGTACTGCGCGGGCAGCATGACGACCGATGGTTGAATTGAGCGCCTCCAGAGGTACCTCTTTGAGCTTACCCACGGTCTTCAAGGTATTGATGGCGGTATTTAGGTGCTTTTTGGCTGGCTCGTGGCCCGCTGCGACACTAACCAAGACATTGGCCAGCGGACCAACCTCTGCCCGCTCGCCATAGAAGGTCGGCGCTTTAATCCAGGAGTACTGGCCGTCATCATTGAAGTCATTATAGTTAGGTTCTGTTTCACCATCCCAGGGATGAAGCGTGTTATCCCCGTGGTACCACGCATGCTTCGAGCTCTCCGCCACACCATCTTGGAAGTACTTATCACCATGGGTTTTAATGGGTTTAAAGGTTGAGAGATCCCCCCCCTTAATATACCCGCCAGGCAGGTCAAAGATGGTACCTTTGCTATCTTGAGGGCAGTCAGGAACGGAGAGATAGTTGGTCACACCACCCCCAACTTTGGTCCAATCCAAATAGAAGGCACCAACGGCAGGCACATCCACCATATAAACCGAGTGGATAAACTTCTCCAGTTTATCGATGAAGCCCTTAACGAACATCAGGCGCTCCATATTCAGTACGGATGGTGCATCATGACCAATGGAGTTGGAAACACCACCCACGGCCACGTTTTGAATATGCGGACTTTTACCACCCAGAATAGCCACAATCTTGTTGCAGTAATTCTGTACTTCCAGCGCTTGAAGATAGTGCGCCACGGCCATCAAGTTCACTTCCGGTGGAAGCTTCATCTCTGGGTGCCCCCAAAAACCGGTGGCAAAGGGTCCAAGCTGTCCACTCTCGACAAACTTCTTCAGACGATTTTGCACCGCGGTCATCTCATGCACACCGTTTAGCGACCAGTCTGAGAGCGATTCAGCCAACTGGGCTGCTTTACGGGGGTCCGCCTTCAGGGCTGAGACCACATCCACCCAATCCACCGCAGAGAGGTGATAAAAGTGAACAATGTGATCTTGAATCGCATGCGCGGTCTGAATGATGTTTCGAATCAATTGCGCATTGACCGGAACTTCCATGCCCAACGCATTCTCAACAGCACGCACAGAGGTAATCGCATGAACCGTGGTGCATACGCCACAGAAGCGTTGGGTGTAGGTCCAAGCCTCTAAAGGGTCACGGCCCACAAGAATTTTTTCAATACCCCGCCACATCTGACCAGAGGACCACGCTTTGGTCACACGGCCTTCATCCACCTCAACATCAATGCGCAGGTGGCCTTCAATTCGGGTAATGGGATCGACAGTGATACGAGTCGCCACAATCTCTACTCCTTATTCAAGCGTGCTCAGGCCTGTTCGGCGCGATGCAGCACGGGGAAGATTTTTACAATGAACAGATAGGCCATGATCTCAATGGCAATAATACCCAGGGTAACCATGATCTCAGGGGCCGACGGGAAGTAACTAAAGCCGGGGCCAGGATCATAGCCGATCAAGAAAGCATTAAAGCGGTAGAGAGAGCCCGCCAACAACAGGCAAGTGCCAGCAATCAATAGCTGTTTACCTTTTTTACGCTTCTCTTCATCCCGCAGAATCATCAAAGGAATGACAAACAGTGATGTCTCCAGAATAAACATGAAAGCGTTGAGGTTGGCATCCAGGATAAAGCCCAGCTTACCCCGCACAGCCAACTCCCCAAAACGGAACAGCAGGTAGATGGAGAGCAACCATACAATGGCCTTGGTAAGCTTACTCAACAGAGGCGCTTCAGAGGGCTGTCCCAATGCTGCCGTTCCCATGGAAACCTCAAAGATCACCACTGAGAAACCCATGATCAATGCCGTTAGGATGGCAAACAGCGGTTGCAGGTGTAGGGATTGCCACAGGGGGGTCACTTTGTAGCCCATGACAATAAGCATAGAGCCCAAAGAGGACTGGTGCATGGTAGGCAACAACACACCCAAAGCCAGGAAGAAGAACAAAACCTTGTTCAATGCTTTAAGCTTATGCGCCTTGCCTGCTTTTTCAAAAGGTACAGGAGCAAACTCAATGATCAACACGATAATGTAGGTAAAGACACATAGCCCCACCTCAAGCATTACCGCATTAAAGTTCCAGTTCCCTGGCAGAAGAATATTGTAAAACTGCCACCACCGCCCCATGTCAAACAAGGCCCCAAAGCCACCCAAAGCATACCCCAGTAAAGAGGCCAAAATGGCTGGACGGATGAGAGGATGGTACTGCCCCTTGTTAAAAACATAGATGGTAATGGCCAAGGCATATCCACCGCAGGCCAATGCCGTCCCAACAACCACGTCATAGACCACCCAGATACCCCAAGGGTATCCACCATTAAGGTTGGATACCGCACCCATACCATTGACGAAACGATCAATCATGAAGTAGATGCCGATGGCGGCAATGACCCCAAGAAAGATAAAGGATTTGGTCAGCACCTTGGTACCAACCGCCTGATAGGAGCTGTAATGGCTCATGACTGCCCCTCCTCTTTCTCATCATGTTCAAAGTCCGTATCCATACCGGACTCATCCCCTTGTGCCACCGTATTACGGCGCACAATGGCGGTTAGACCAGCCAGTGCTACGGCAGGCAGTGCCATGTAGCTATATAACCCATGCTGCACCCCTTCAGAGATTGAGGCATAAGAGCGCTCATCAAGGGGTGGCATACCCAGCTTGTCAAACGGAATAGAGGAGATATGCATCACGTTGGTGCCACCCGCCTCTTTTTCACCCCAGACATGTTGCTGGTAGTCTGGAACAGCCTTTTCATGTGGCTTGCTGGGGTTGGCTAAATCCCCACGAGGGTATAGGTAATGTTCACCCTCTTTCAGGGTTAAGCGGCGCTTGGCCTCTGCCAACAGGTCACTACGCTTACCAAACAAAGTAGCACCTGTCGGGCAGACCTCTGCACAACCGGTCATCTGACCCTGATCAATCCGCTCCACCCCAGCCTGATTACACATTTGGCATTTTTGAATTTGGCCAAAAGGCTTGTCATACTCAAACTGTGGCACGTTATAGGGGCAGCCGGTCATACAGGTACGGCAGCCAATACAGACATCCGCATGATGGGTAATAATGCCGGTGAGATCATGACGACGCATGGCCGTTACCGGGCAAGCGGAGACACAACCAGGATCTACGCAGTGCATACAACTGCGTTTTTCAAAGGCATAGCCATCCTTCATTTGATCTTTATTTTGACCGGACCCAGATCTGAAGACTTTGATGACATTGTGGGTTTTACCGGAAAGGTCGCGGGCAGAGTCCCAAGCTTTATGCTCCCCATCAATTTCCGGAGGCATGCCGTTGACCTCTTTACACTTGGTCACACATGCCTTACAGCCCACACAAAGGGTGGAATCGTAGAGCATACCCACCGCTTCTGGAGCAGGCTTTAAATTTTCACGGGCCTCAGCAGAGCCGGCTACGCCACCGCATGTGACGGCAGCTGCACTACCTACCGCCGCCTTAAGAAACTCTCGACGTTTCATAACGGCCCCCTTAACCTTTGTCCTGGTTATCGGAGCCGTCCTCTTGCTCGCCCAATTTTTTAGCCGCCATGGCACTGGCCCCAATCGCGATACCAATACCAACACCAGCCAGACCTGCAGACATGGAGGTCGCAGCATTGGTATGTTCACGGGAGTCGATGGCAGGGAAAGTATTGGGGGAGGTGTGGGTCTCAACCTCCGCCAAAGAAAAGAGCGGCTTATTGAAGCCTACGCCCCCTTCAGAGCACCCAAAACAGGGATGTCCCACACCAATGGGCCAAACACCACCACCCACATTATTGAACTCCAAACTGGGGCAGTTGTTATAGGTCTCAGGACCTTTACACCCCAGTTTATAAAGACACCACCCTTTTTTGTGACCTTCATCCCCAAACTCAGTCGCAAAACGACCGGCATCAAAATGGGGACGACGGTAGCAGTTTTCATGAATTAATCGACCATAGGCCCACTTAGGGCGGCCTTGGGCATCCAATGGTGGCAGCTTACCGTAGGTGACAAAATAGAGGATCGTACCCAAGAAGTTGGCTGGGTTAGGCGGACAACCAGGGATGGTCACCACCGGTTTATCCGTAATGACGGAAGGAGCACCCACAGCACCCGTAGGGTTGATACCTGCAGAAGGTACCCCACCCCAACTGGCACAAGAGCCAAAAGCGACGATCGCAGCGGCATGCTCAGCGGCCTCTTTGGTGGCATCCAACATGGTCTGGCCACCAATTTTACAGTAAATGCCATCATCCGCGAGAGGAATGGAACCCTCAATGACCAACACATATTTGCCTTTATTGGCCTCCATGGAGTGCTTTTTCATCTCCTCCACAACATGACCAGCCCCGGCATCCAGCGTCTGATGATACTCCAAGGAGATCAGGTCCAGAATTAAGGTCTCCAAACTCGGCTGTTCGGAACGCAACAAAGTCTCAGTAGGACCGGTACACTCCTGACCATGCAGCCAGATCACCGGAGGACGTTTTTTTGCCGTCACCACCGCTTCAGCCATAGCCAAACCTGCGTTACCACCTAAGCCCATAGAGGCGGCGATACCGGCACAGAATTTAAGGAAAGCCCGACGGGAAACCCCCAGTCGCTGTTCCAAATCCAGAAAATCACTCTCTGTTACTGCCATTGAGGGTCTCCCTAGTGCTAACAGCCTGCCCCAGTGGGCAGCGCAAAACTGGTACATTGGTTGGCGTGTTTATTCTCTTACAACCCGACGCCAGACCCCTCCCTACATAGCAACCCAGAGACCAACTTTTTCATCTTTATTTACATGAACTTACAACAATAACCATTTTAAAGTTCAGGCTTTGGTGGAAAGTAAAATTTCGTTATATTCTGATAGCTGGAAAGTTGCTTGCCACCCCTAGCCACACCGCTTACACAGACGCGCTTTGATCTAGAATCCTGGGATGCAAGGATGGACCCTCGCTAGGTAGACTGCTAGAATGATCCGATCAATCCCATATGCTTACCCTTGCATCACACTTTTTCATGCCGAACAGATGATGGGGGTTTTTAAAGGTGGCTGATCGCCGACCTTTTAGGAGTTATGCTTGTGAAAATTTACCGTTTTTTCCCGCGCCTAGCAGCTTTAGGACTGATCACGGCTGTGGTGGGTCTGGGGGGGATGGCTTACTTTGCAGACAGCAATGAAGAACTCTCCAACCTTATGGGTACTATTGGCTATGTGGGTCTCTATTTGGCCATTGTCACGGGCCTGCTAACCATGATGTTCATGCCATCCGACCGTTAATACCCGTCTCACTCGAAGCAGGATCCCTTGTTTACCGGCCTAAAACAACCGTCACCCAAACTGTAAAGAGCTATCCCTGAACGTTATGCCGGGCTTAACTCTTCGCAGTTTGGTGGCCCGTTCAGCATGCATCCACGGGTCGTTAAACAGGCTTCCTCTCCCCCCTTTTTTCGGTGTGTGGTGCATGTAGGTGCTCCAACCCCCTTCTATATGCTCCGCAGCACAATGACCACACCTGAAACCCCCGCCAGTAACAGAACCACTTTTTTACCTTTCTCTTGATCAAACCAATGCGAGAGGTACAGCGCACAGAGAAATCCCATAGAGACCGGAATCATCAACCAAAAGCCAAGCTGTACAGGCAATCGCTCCAACTGTCCAATTTCATGTAGCGTAAATAAGGTGGGGATGGCGGCCATAAAAAAGAAGCCGCCCATGGTCCCTCTAAGTTGAGCGACTGTTAGATGCTGTAAAGCCAGTACAAGTGGCGGGCCGTTCATGGTGGTTGTCACCCCCATAATGCCGGAAACCACCCCCGAAGGAAGCAGCAGTGCATGACTTGCCGAGGGATACCGACCAACCCATGAAAGCCCAACAGCCAGAAGCGTTAACCCCCCAAACAGTAAAGAGACCCAGGAGGGTGGTAAGGAGGTGAGTAACCAAGCACCGATCCATAAACCAGGCAAATAACTAATCAGCGCAATCCCCAACCACCGCCACTGGATATGGGGTAGATTACGTGCGCTCATTAAAAGCGTCAGCAGCAGTGCGGAGATAACAATAGGGGCTGGCATAAGTTCAGGTTGCAGCAACATCACCACCGGGGCCGCCACCAGTGCATAACCAAAACCGGTTGCCCCCTGTAGCAGAGCTGCCACCAAAACCGCCATAGAGATATAGAGCAGATGTATAGCCGGTAGGGTTTCAAACAAGGCAAACATAACGTGGTTACCCGCTCATGCGTGAGGGACCTTTAACTCAAAGGCCGCCTCCGCCATAACCTGCCCATTAACAAGTAGCTCAACTAAGTGTGTACCGCTGTAGTAAACCCTTGTGGTAACGGGCTTGATCGCATGGCAGCGCTGAGCACAATGAGACTTACCGGCGGTTAGGCTAAGTTTTTTCCATTTAAAGACTTTGGGCGTTCGTTGCCCATTGGCCTTCACATGATGAATGCGATAATCCACAATCAGATTTTGCGCCCCCCTAGCCAGTAGTTCGACACGAAAACAGAGTTTATCTCCTAAGGTTATCTGGGGAGTGTGCAGCTCAAATTTTACCTGGTGCAGATCTGGCTCACTGTACCCCAAGAGATGCAGCGCCCCTTGGTGCCCCTGCTTGATCAAAGTGCGTAGAGCGTGTTGAATGAGTTTCAACCGCTGGGGATGGAGACCAACCATCCAGTTGGCTAAAAAAGCCACCACTGAATCGGGATGATCTTTGCTGATGTCATTTAGATTATTGGCCACCGAACGGCGAACATAGGCGGAAGGATCATCTTTTAAAGGGTCCAACAAGGTAAAGAGTGGAGCGGGATCTGCGATAAAAATGGGGAGTTGCATGCCCCATGGTAACCGGGGGCGACTCCCCTCCGAGGCCAGCCGACGCAGATGCTCATTGTCATCACGGCTCCACAGCGTAAGCTGTCTCAAACTTTGATCCGTATGGGTAAGCAGAAAGGGGCGAATGGCAAACTCAGCTGAAAAACGCTTGGTCATGGCCCCCAATAGATCCAGTGCAACGTTCACATCCCCCTGACCATATTCCGCCACATAGTCTGCCATTGGCATAATAGCCCACCCCGCAAGACCCTGATCATCCATCCCCATATCAGCAAGAGCCGCATCATCCACAGGGTGCAGGCTAGCGGCGAGCGTGGTAGCGGCATGCGGAAAAGAGGTTGGTAAGGTTTGCGCCAATGCATCGGTAATCTGTTGAGATCGGGCTTTAAGCTCCAGCTGATCCAATCCTGTTATGGCCACATGGCAGAACCGCTCAACATCAAAAGTGGGTTCTACCCGTTTAAAATGGACTGCCATTGCGCGGATAAGCTCTTGGTTGAAGCGTTCTTTAAAAGGCTCCATAAGACATTCCAGATACCCGTTATCTCACATGTTGAACATATTGACCCACAAGCAGGATAGACATAATCATCAACACACCACGTATGGCCAAGGTGAACCGCTGCTCAGAGACATACCGTCGCATCCATAGCCCGATCCAGACACCCAGCGCAGCCGCCATCATAAGAGGGAGAGTCTGCGCCATCAATGATGTCGTCAATATATCATGTCCAACAAACACATGGATTTGCACCAGTTTGCCGGTTAAAAAAGAGAGGTTAAAGAGTACCACCATCGCCATCACTGGCAGCTGCATGGTGGTTAAGTAGAGCACTAAAACCGGCACCATGACATTGACTGTCCCTGCGGCCAACCCGGCAACCACACCAACCAGCAGATCCACCCATGAATGGTGCACCGCGCCATGGCCCGGTGGCTTGGGCCATAGGTGAAGGATAATCATAGCCGCCAGGACAAGACGAAAGGGGTTGGCATCCACCGACACCAACAGCTCTGCCCCCAACCAAGCACCCGGTACAATACCCACCAGGATCAACCAGTGGGCACGAAGTGCAGACCACTCCTTGGTAGCCAGCAAAGTAAGCACATTGACCAGCAAGGTGGGGAGCAAGGTCAGTAGTATGGCTTGCCGTACATCGGTTATCAACGCGAGAAGCGGCGTAACAACCAACGGAAAACCAAGCCCCAACAAGCCGTGTACAGTACCTGCAAAGAGCGTAAAAAGCAGGGGCAGCACCAGGGCACCCAGCATCAACAGTATACTGTCACCTGGGTTACCCAATTTGACGCTCCCTTTTAGTTAGACGGTCGCTTCTACCGGCTCGTCAACAACCGGCTGGATCTTTTGGGCAGGACGTATGCGCGCTTTAAGTGACAGAAGTTTCCCCCCCAAAACCGCCCAACCAACCAGTAAGCAAGGGGTCAAGATGAGGGTTAATGGGGTTGCAAAAGCCAACCCACCGGCAATGGAAGTCGACAGCTGAGTCCACCACTGTGTCGATGGAGAGCCAATCAAAATCTCCCGGCCCATTAGGTCTAGGTTAACCCCAAGCGCCATGGGCATTAACCCTAAAATGGTTGTGACAGCGGTCAGTAAGACGGGACGTAGACGCTGCTCCCCAGCTTGCTTGGCTGCTTGATAAGCATCCAAGCCCTGCCCCCGGAGCTCATTGTAACAGTCAATCAGTACAATATTGTTGTTAACCACAATCCCGGCCAGGGCAATAACACCAATCCCGCCCATCACAATACCAAAAGGTTGATGACTGACCAACAACCCCAACAACACACCTGCCGTTGAGAAGATAATGGCTGAAAGGACAATCATCGCCTGGAAGATATTATTAAACTGAGTCACCAGTGCCAACATCATCAAGAAAATCGCCACGGTAAAAGCTTTACCTAAAAAAGCCACCGTTTCTCGTTGATCTTCATCTTCCCCTTTAAAGGTGACCTCGACCCCACGCCCTAAAGACAGGTCAGCCACCACGGCTTTTAACTGGGTCACCTGATCATCCACCAATAAACCATCAGCCACATCCGCAGAGATGGTGACAACCCGGTTACCATCACTGCGTTTAATGGCATCGACCTTAGGGGCAGGTTCTACCCGTACAAAGTTACTCATGGGAATCATACCCCGTGGCGTCGGGGTACGCAGGGCATGCAGCCGATCAAGATGTCGTGAATTTTCTGGAAAGCGTAGACGAATATCTACTTCATCATCAGCATCATCAGGCCGGTAGGTACCGACCAAAACCCCACTGGTCACCAACTGAACAGCTGAACCCACAGTCACCACATCTGCACCAAACCGGGCTGCTTCCGCACGATCCACCAACACCCGCCACTCCACCCCGGCAGGGGCACGGTCATCTTCTAAATCGACAAAGCCGCCCAAGCGGGCCATTTCATGGCGAATGTTGGCCACCGCATCATCAGGTAGCGCCCCATCAGCAGCCACAACCTTTAACTGCACCGGTTTACCACCACCGGGTCCATTCTCCTGTTTACGCACCTCAATGGTCACACCTGCAACGCTAGCTAACTGTTCCCGTAGCTCATCTAAAATACGGTTGGCAGGGCGACGTTGATGCCAATCCACAAACTCCAACTGGATCACCCCAATGGTATCTTCAGAGCGACCTGCACCACCCCCACGCGCAAAGGAGCGACCGTAGACCACCTTCAGCTCACTATGACCCAGCAGTTGTGCCTCAACCGCCTGCACAACCCGATCTTTTTCATGAACCGAGAGATCACCCCGGCCATGGATAACAATCTGCGCAAGATCGGGTTCAACATCCGGAAAAAACTCAACCCCACGCCCTTTTTCTGCATAGAGCATAAAAGAGCCCATCATCAGGGCCAAAGCCACCATGAATACCTTGGTTGGGTGATGCAACAGATACCCTAAAACTTTGCCATACAGCTGGCTCCACATCCCCACCTTTTGCGTCTGTTCAGGCATCGCACGCCCTGAAGACAAGCCCCCCAAAACCGGCATAAAGACCAAAGCCATTAAGAGGGAAGCCGATAACGCCAGCAACACGGTAAGGGGCAGATATTTCATAAACTGACCAATCACCCCTGGCCAGAACATTAAAGGCATAAACACCGCCAGCGTGGTCACAGTAGAGGCAATAACCGGCCAGGCCATGCGTTTGGCCGCATGCTGAAAAGCCGCCATACCCGCTTCACCCTTTTGCTTACGTTGCTCGGCCTGCTCCACCACCACAATGGCCCCATCTACCAACATACCAACCACAAGGATAAGACTGAACAGCACCACAATATTCATGGTGACACCCATAAGATCCAACGCCATAATGGCCGCAAGAAAGGCCCCAGGAATGGCCAACCCCACCAGCAAGGCGGAACGCACACCCAAAGCACCAACCACCACCATCATCACCAGCGCAATCGCCGCCAGAACGTTGTTCTCAAGATCTCCCAACATATCGCCAATCTGCCGTGATTGATCATTGGAGTATCCAACGGTAATGGGTACGGTCCAGTTTTCCTGGGTTTTTTTTACGGTCTCCTTAACGGCCGCCACCATATCCAGAATATTGGCCCCTACCCGCTTTTTAACTTCCAGGGTAAGGGTAGGCCTACCGTCCATACGGGCAAAACCTTCCGGATCTTTAAGGGTACGTCGTACTGTGGCCAGTTGATCAAACGTAATGACCGTATCTCCCGCCACCTTAACCGGCATGGACAGCAGGTCAGCAATCCCCTCGACCACACCCGGTGCTTTAATGGTCATGCGGCCCAAACCGGTATCAATCGCCCCTGCAGGTACCAGTGTGTTGTTGCGGGAAACCAGCTGCACCACTTCACCAAAACTAATGCCGTGTGTCTCAAGCAGTAGAGGATCCACCAGGATCTCAACCATCTCCTCGCGATCACCACCAATATCCACTTCCAGAACACCGGCCACCGCTTCTATACGATCTTTTAAGTTACGCGCTGTCTTGCGCAGAGTCATGACATCTACCTGTCCAGACAGGGAGACGGTAATGACTGGAAACAGCGCAACATTGATCTCTTGAACCACCGGTTCATCAGACTCAGAAGGCATATCAGGCCGGGCATCGTCCACTTTTTGGCGAACTTTACGTAGGGCCTTTTCCGCATCAAAACCCGCTTCAAACGTCAGGGTAACAGAGGCATTACCCACGGCTGCGACGGCATCCATCTCCTTCAACCCATCCAGACCACGCAGGGCTTTTTCAAGAGGCTTGACCAGTAGCCGCTCCCCATCTTCAGGGGAGATCCCTTCATAACCGACAGAGACGATGATGATGGGAATTTTCACATCAGGATCAGACTCTTTAGGGATGGTCATATACGCTGAGGCACCCGCAATGATGATAAACAGCAGAATCAATACCGTTGTGCGAGCACGGCTAAACGCAGCAGAGATGATGGCATTCATGGTTTTTTCCTACGCTTCCCGTGGTCCTTAAGAGCTCTTATCGGTGGTGACTTCCTGCCCCACCTCTACAAACCCACCACCCAGTGTGATGATCTGCGCCCCTTCAGGAACCCCCATCACCCAAATACCTGTTAACCCAGCCCGTATCACTTTGACGGAATGCCACACAACCACGCTATCCGCCCCCACCACCTTGACGCCTAATTGGCCCTTGCTATCCAAATTCAACAAAGCTGGGGAGAGGTGGTGTGCAAGTGCTTGCGCTAAAGGAATATGTATCTCAACACTCGCGCCCAAAGGTAACGTACTTTGTGGATTATCAATGGACAGTTCCACTTTAAAGGTTCGGGTCTGTTCATCTGCACGGGGACTGATGTAAGAGATTTTACCCGTCCGCTTTTGGCCATCCATCCAAATCGCCTGACCTTCCATGCCTAACGTCAGGTTACCCACTTTCTGTTGGGGTAGATCGGCAACGATTTTAATGGTGTGGTCATCCAGCAGCTCCACCATTTCATCACCCGGCGTAACATACTCGCCCAGCTCCACAAAGCGCTCCCGCACAATACCGTTAAAAGGGGCATAAAGGGTGGAACGTCGAATATCCAAATTAATGGACTCCAGCTCAGCACGGGCAGCTTGCAGGTCAGCATTAGCCTGCTTAACTTTTAAATCTGCTTGAAACCCTTTTTTATTCAGAGATTTTGCGGCATGGGATGCCGCCTCGGCTTGTGCCACATTGGCTTGTGCCAGCACCCGTCTGGCAGCACGGTCATCCCCACTAAGCTGAACCAATGGAGAGCCTTTGGATAGACGTGCACCACGGGCACCCGGCAGTCGTACCACTTTACCTGTGGTCTCACTTTTTAGTGTGGCCACCCGGTTAGGCTGCGCCTGCCCCCGCAAGACCACCTCACGGGTAATCTTTTCCATGGGTATGCGCTCTACCTTAACGTGTGGAAGCACCAAGGCAGGTTCCATCACCCTGGCTGTAGGCGGCGGCGTCTCCCTTGCCCGCACATGGGCACCACCGGCCAACCAAACCGTCATAGCCACAGCCATGATTAGAGCAAGAAAGAGTGAACGTTTCATCTTAAGAGCCTCCCGACTCATAAACAATCCATACCCCCAAAAGGGGTATGGCAGATTCTAAAAAGAGCACCCCATGGGGCCGGGGTTTACGGATCGAGCGTTCCGTTGCCCCATGGGGGGTGTGGGTCACACAGATTAAGTGTGGCAGCATTTTCCGATTTGACCCACATTCAAATCGTGACCAATGGTCACAAAATCGGTCAAAAAAAGCCCCATTCTTCTGTTGCTCGTGCAAACACCAAGAAAAAGGGACGTTTTTCAACAGCTTAATCAAACAAAAAAACAAACATGACGGGGTGAAAATGGACTTAAAACCTACGCACCGCCATCATCTAACAGCCTAGCCGACCTGCCTGTCCATGTAGCACAAACCGGTTAACATGAACTGTGTAATACGCTGGGAAAACTGTTTCTTGTCGACATCATCTTCCAGCTCATTCCAGAGCATGGCCACAGCCCCCTCAAAAACAGCATGGGCGGCCAGCATCATCTCTTCAACAGGGACACTTCGTGGAAAAACACCCTCTTCCATCCCCCGTGTAATAATACCTGCAAACAGTGATTCAAATGCAGCATCCTTATTGATCATCTCTTGGCGATATGCCTCGGGCAAACGCGCACGAAAATCTTTGGCACTGCAGTAGAGCAACAAACGATGATACTTACGTCCAGAGAGGTGCAAATCCCATACCCGCTCCATCAGCTGCCTGAACAGCGGGATAACAGGTTGTTGCATATCGATTTGGTCGGTCAGTGTATGATAAAAATCTTTTCCAAAATCAATCGATAACTGGGCGTAAAGGGTCTCTTTACTGGGAAAATGCTTGTAGATTGTCCCTTTGCCAATTTCAGAGGCTTTGGCAATATCCGCCACTGTGACCGTCTGCCATTCCGCTTGATCCAACAACTCAAGCGCGGCATCCAGTATTTCCCGCTCTCGTCTGGCAAATTCACGCGCTTTACGATCTTGCACACCCATAAGGCCTCCTATTAATGACTGACGGCTATTTTATGACCAGCGGTCACGCTATTCAAGCCTTATTTCGCCCGCTCACCACCGACACACACAAACAGGGTATTGATTTCTTTTTTACAACAGTGAGATAGGCCCCTTATTCAGATATAATTTTTCCATGCAATATCTAGGATCGCCAATGAAAATTGGACTTTTTAGAACACCACAGCCAACGTATGGGCATATGGATTCATCACTCAGTTATAGAGGTCTTCATGCTTGAGCTGCAGTCAACGACGATTTTTAGTACCAGCCTGCTCATTGGTTTGGCTGAAATAGGTGATAAAAGTCAGTTGGTCTGTATGCTTTTGGCCGCTCGTCATCGCCCCCTTCCCGTTCTTTTTGGTGCCAGCTTGGCCTTTATGCTCCTTAACGGTCTGGCCGTAACATTGGGCGCAACCCTGGCTCTTTGGTTACCGCACCTGTGGATCACCCTGGCGGCAACGGTACTGTTTGCTTTTTTCGGGGTTCAAATGCTAAGAACCGCGACCGAGGATGAAGAGGAAGTGCAGGCGCAATCGTCAACATCCAATATTTTTCTTACAGCCTGTGTCATGATCTTTACGGCTGAAATGGGGGATAAAACACAGATTGCCATTGCAGGTTTAGCAACCACATTAAACCCCATCGATGTCTGGCTCGGTGCCACCATAGCTCTGGTCTTAACCTCCTATATGGGGGTGTTTTTTGGGTATAAGCTACTGAATCGCATACCCACCCAACGCTTACATCAAATAGCAGGTCTCTTTTTTTTGGGCATGGCGGCGCTGGCCTTTTCCCGCCTCTTTTAAGACAAAAAATAGCGGGGGGAGAGAACAGGCAAGCGTCATGCTCTGTCCTTAACCGATGAGATGACCGAACAACCCCTTAATCTGAGTCGCATGAGATGGCAGCCCTGTCGTTAAGAGCAAAAAAGGGAAGAACAAATCTCGTTTGCCTGGGGATATTTTTGGAACACGCCATGACAAAAACAACCCGTTGTCCCCTGACCGATAGGAGGCGATAAAGCGATGTTCGATGTACCAGAACAGCTCTGGACCATTAGCTGGATTTTTTTACTTGGTGGTGTGGTCAAGGGGGTGACAGGCATGGGGCTGCCCACACTCTCTTTGGCGCTATTAACCATGACCTTGGGACTGCACCAAGCCATGCCATTGATTGTTCTACCCTCTGTCATCACCAATATTGCCCAGGGCTTTTGGGGTGGCTATTTAAAGGCCTTGCTGACACGTTTGTGGTCACTGCTGCTGTTAGGTAGCATGGGGGTGTGGCTTGGGGTCATACTACTGGTAGAGATCAACCCTTTTTGGCTAACAGCCCTGTTGGGGATTCTGATGATTCTCTATGGTACTGTCGGCTTACTCACCCCCCAGTTTCCACAGCCCGCCCAACATGAACCGTGGCTAACCCCAACGACAGGATTAATCACAGGCCTATTGACCGGCTTAACCGGCTCTGCCGTCACCCCGGCTGTGCTCTATTTCCAGCTTTTACAGCTGCCACGTCCAGCGTTGGTCCAAGCTATGGGCATTTGGTTTGGGCTTAGCAGCCTTGTGCTCGGTGCCGCTCTGGGTCAAGTAGGCCTCTACACCACCCACAGTGCCCTGCTCTCCCTTTGGGCTCTGATTCCAGCTTTTACGGGTATGGCTTTAGGGGGCTGGATACGCAATAGACTCTCAGAAAAGCGCTTTAAGCAATTCTTTTTTCTGGTATTGGTGGCTATGGGCCTACAACTCACTCTACGGGCCGTGAGTCCTTAATTAAAACCGGCCCTGTTGATAATCCTCAAACGCCTGAACAATCTCTTCTCGCTCATTCATCACAAAGGGCCCTCCCCGAGCGACAGGCTCATGCAACGGTCGCCCAGCAACCAACAACATGCGTACCCCTTGATCACCTGCCCGTACAGCAACACGGTCCCCCTGACCCAAAACACCCAACTGCTGAGCAGACAACCGACTGTTTGGGTCCACGACACCATCACCCTCCATAATGTATACAAATCCGTTGTGACCATGGGGAACATGTTGCTCAAAAAGCGTATTTCTTGTCAGGGCAATATCCAGATAGAGCGCATCAACCCATGGCGACTCTACCGGACCCTGTATACCGGCATCGGTAAGGCCGCTAACAACCCGAACCGCCCCACCCTCTTGGGGTAAGTGCTGCACAGGAATAGAGTCAGGCGTAAATTCCTGATAGGCAGGGGGCTGCATTTTTTGCGCGCGAGGTAGATTAACCCATAGCTGAAAACCTGAGAGCAATCCATCCGCCTGTTCTGGCATTTCAGAGTGTTCGACACCTCGACCGGCTGTCATCCACTGGACACCACCAGGTAAGACAACCCCTTCATGCCCCGCACTATCTTTATGACGCATGCGCCCCGCCAAAAGATAGGTGACGGTCTCAAATCCTCGATGAGGGTGCATGGGAAAACCCTGGATATACTCTTCAGGGTCATCAGCATGGATATGATCCAGCAACAAAAAAGGATCCAGCATATTGAGCTGTGGAGATCCGATAAGCCGAGTCAAATCAACCCCAGCACCATCCGACGTTGGCAACCCGGAGGTGATCTGTTTGAGTGTTCGGTACTGCACGCTCCTATCACGGGTTAAAGGTTGGGTATGCATCATAACCTCCTGCAGTTAGTGCTGGTGGGCTCCGTCACAATAGGGGGTTTGGCCACTTTTTCCGCAGCCACATAGATAGAGCGTGGCATCATCCTTAAACTGGGCGATATGGGGCTGAAACGCTGTACCTTTGTGTGCACCATCACAGTAGGGCATATTTTGGCTTTTTTGGCAGGTACAAAACGCCTTCTTTTCCCCTGCTTTAACCGTCACTTGAATGGGCGCCATTGAATCATTGGACATCTTGTATTCCTTTATTTGGATGAAGAAGAGGACTCAACCCTACCCTGGCTAGATGTTCAATAAAAAGCATTATATACTGATCATCTCGATCACTTATTCTTAACAAGGTGGAGTCATGACATTGGAACAGTTACGGGTACTGGACACCATCGTGCAATGTGGCGGTTTTCGCCCTGCCGCAGAACAGCTACACCGTAGCCAGTCTGCCCTGAGTATGGCGCTGCGCAATTTGGAAGATCAACTGGGTCTACAACTGTTTGACCGTAGTGGCTACCGTCCTGTTCTAACCCCCCAAGGGCACGCCTTACATCAGCAAGCACAACTTGTTTTACAGCGGGCTGACAGCCTAAAAAACCTTGCTCAACAGTTGGCCAACGGTGCAGAGCCAGAGTTAAAAATTGCCATTACAGCGTTGGCCTATATGCCTCCTATTCTCAAACAGATTCAACACGTCAGCCTGAAGACACCACACACCAAACTGACGGTGTTGATGGAGAATATGAACGGAACCTTGGAACGTCTGGAAGATGGTGATGTGGATATGGTGATCACCGAACAACAACCCCAAGCTGCCCACTACACACTCCACCCCATACAAAAGAGCCAAATGGTGCCCGTTATCGGTACCAACACCTCACGCGCCACAAACACAGAGATCCTTAACAAAGAGGATCTTGAAGGGTGGGTCCAGGTTGTGGTCAGAGATACCAGCCGCCATACCGCCCCCATGAGCGCAGGGCTTCTATCTGGGGCCAACCACTGGGTTGTTAACGACTTTCAGATGAAAAAACAGATTATTGAAGCAGGTTTAGGGTGGGGAAATATGCCTATACATCTGGTAGAGGAGAGCCTGAAAGAGGGGAAGCTGCTCCAATTAGAGGGCGAAGATTTTCATACCATAGATCTACCCATTTATGTGGTGCGCCATCACCAGCACACCATGGGACCTGTGGCTCAACTGTTATGGGATGGATTGAAAAAAGCGGCCTAACCCACGTTCACTTTACGGCTTACCACCGCCAACCAGTTCTGTTCAGATCGGGGTTTGCCGGCTGGTCGATAATAATGAGAAATGGGTTCAAATCCAGCGGCCTGCAAGAAATCTTGATAGACTTCCAGCTCCATATAGTGACCATAGCGTTCGCCCTGCCACCCCTCGGTTTCACCACGCGGGTTTGAAGAGAACAGGATACCGCCAGCGTTTAGGGAATGGGCCAACTGGGACAACACCACAGGCAAATGATCACTGGGCACATGAAAAAGCGAAGCGTTGGCATAAACCCCATCAAAACGGCCCTGGGGTAGGTCCAACTGAAGAAAATCCTGATGCAGAACGTCACACTGGGCATACGCACGGGCCATACGACAAAAGGCGGCACAGCCATCCAAACCTGTGGGCTTATGTCCACGATCTTTAAATGCCTTTAAATCCCGCCCAGGCCCACAACCAAAATCTAAAATACTCAAAGCTCTATGGTCAGGTAAAGCGGCCAGCAAAGCTTCAATATTTTGTTCAACGTCATGATCACAGGTTGCTTGCCAAAAAATATCCGCACGTCCTTCATAATGCCCAATGGTACGACGGCTGATCTGCTTATGATGTACACTAAGATTTTGTTTAGACATAGGGTTCTTTAATCATAAAGCGCAGTGGTTATCACAATGATTGCCGCGTCCACGGCTGTATTAGAGGTCTGTTTCCAAGGCGCACTGATTACGCCCCTGCTCTTTGGCCAAGTAAAGGGCACGGTCTGCGCGGCCTAGCAATGTATCCCCCTCCTCGTCCTCATGGTAGAGACTAACCCCAAAACTGGCCGTGCACTTTCCGACCCCCGGAAAATGGTGCGAGTCTATGATCATTCGTAGATGCTCTGCCAGTTTAGCTGCACCGTCTAGCTTAGCATTGGGGCAAAGGACTAAAAACTCCTCCCCCCCCCAACGCCCCACCAAATCGGTTCCGCGAATATGGTCTTTGAGCAGCTGGGCTACACCGGTTAAGACCAGATCACCAACCTGATGCCCAAACCGATCATTAATCTGTTTAAAATGATCAATATCCAACAGAATAATGGCAAAAGAGGCGTTGTAACGCTTGGCCCGACTCAACTCTTTAGCACACTCTTCATCTAACTTTAAGCGGTTATGAACACCCGTTAGAGGGTCGGTAATGGATATTTGTGCCAGCTCTCTATTTTTATCTTCTAACTGAGCCGTACGTTGCGCCACTTTAGCTTCCAGCTCATCATTATGACGCTGGATAATTTCCTGGCTTTTTTGTAAGGAGGCCTGAGCTTTTTTCCGCTCGGTTACCTCTTCCTGCAAAGAGCGTGTTTTAAGCGCTACTTGCCGTTTAAGAAGCAGGTTGATCAAGCCCAAGATCAATACCACCCCCACCGCCATGGTTAAGGCACGTATCAGCCATTGGTAGGTCCGCTTATCGGCATCCCCTTCTAACCAACTTTGATGGGATTGGTAATAGAGCGAACTACGGTCCTCCCTGAGTTTTTTCAGTTCATCACCCAAGGTTGCTAACAGCGCTTGATGTTTCCCTTTTGGGGCCGCGTAGGAGACATTGATGGGATTAAAAATAATGGTGGAACGCGTGATATGATACGCCCGCTCATGCAATAGGCCATACAGACGGCTGATCACCCCTGCATCCACCTGGTTTTTATTCACCATACGTAGCACTTCTGGGTTGGATGCAACCTCAACAAACTCCATTTCAATACCAAAATCCAAGACTGTTTTTTTGAAATTTTGATAGTGAATATCTTTGCTGAAGACAGCCACACGCTTGCCTTGCAGGTCCAGGATGGTATTGACTTTTGAGCCTTTTGGTAAAAACACTTGCCCCCAATTGGCAAACACATCGGTATGCGGGTAATCAAATATTTTTTCACGGGCTGGCGAACGGGCAATGGCCGCTAAGAGGTCAATTTTTCCGGTTTGCAACTCATGGTACACATCCCCCCAGGAGCCAAAACGCCACTGGATTTCCCATCCCTCCAAAGCCGCGACATGGTTGAGCAGGTCGGCAAAAAAGCCTTTCACCTCTCCATCACTATCCCGGAAAAGAATGGGTTTATTCTCATAAGCACCAACCGTAATAACGGTCTGCGCGGCAACAGCGGGTGCTGAAAGCACAGTTGAGACAAACAGCAGACCAGCCAAGACAAACCACACAAAAAATTGTCGTATACCTCTAGCCCAGGCCCGACACATAACCACCCCCTGCGGACGATACAAGCATTTTTGTAACACAACAGGGAAAGTCTATGCCCTTTCCTGACAAGAAACCATTGAAATCAGGATAAAGAGGAATAATCACAAAAGATCTTAATGTGACCGTAATTTAAGAGGCAGCTATGGAGATTGTACAACAGCACTGCCATAAGAACCTGATTTCTTGATAAGCGTTGGCTCGGCTTTGTTAGCTTTCTTGCTCTTTGTCCAGCAACAGCTGTTTGCGTTCCACCCCCCACCGGTACCCTGTAATTGCCCCTTTTTTACCAACCACCCGATGGCAAGGGATAGCCACCCCAATACGGTTACTGGCACAAGCTCGGGCCACCGCACGAACAGCACGGGGGTTGCCATACATCTGGGCTAACGCACTATAGGTAACCACCTGCCCAGCCGGAATGGTTAACAACAGTTTCCAAATACGCTGTTGAAAAGCGGTTCCTTGAATATCCAAAGGCAGGTCCAAACCACGCTGCGGCTGATCAAGAAAGTGGACAACAGCTTGCAGGCTCTGCACAAAAGAGGCACCACCTCTGTGTAAATGAGCTTTAGGAAATTGCTGGTTTAGAAGTTCGAGACAGCTCTCTTCATCATCCCCAAACTGAATACTGCAAATACCACGTTGCGTCATGGCAACCATCACCCAGCCAAGATAACAACGGCTCATGCCATAGGAGATCTCCACCCCTTCACCTCCACGACGTAGCTGGGTTGGCGTCATACCCAACTGTTGATCAACCGCCGCATACCCCCGACTACTGGTATTATACCCTGCCGCATAGATCGCTTCTGTCACACTCTCAGCCTGCAGCAACTGCGCCCGTAACCGATCCTGTTGCCGCTGCATGGCAAACGCCTTAGGGGTGATATGCAACCACTTTTTAAATAAACGGGTCAGTCGCCAGGGGGTTATGTCCAACTGTTGCGCAACACGCTGAAGGGTCACCCCCTCCTCAGCCGTCAGCAACGCACATGCTTTTTTGAGCAATAGCGGCTCACCTTCGGGCTCTTGCAGATTAGGTTTGCAGCGTTTACAGGGACGAAAACCAGCATTTTCAGCCTGTTGCTGATCATCAAAAAAGCGGACATTTTCTCGCTTAGGCCGCCGTGAACTGCAGTGGGGGTAGCAATAAATACCGGTACTCGTCACACCATAAAAGAAAGGAAATGCTTTGGGTGTTTGGCGTTGTAAAAGCTGTTGCCAACGCCACTCATTCTGATCGAGCTGAGATTCAGGCATGTTCCCTCCCCATTAATAGCATGGTGTTTTTGGATGGATCGAAACCCTACATCCAGAGATGTGCTCATGAACCTGCCCCCAACAAAGCGGTCACCCCATGCAACCAAACCAAGGCAACAGACTCTTAAGCCACAACGAAGCCACCCCACAGGGCTTGTCCTCACATGTGGGTTCCTATCCTGCGCTATTTGCTACCAACGGACATCCTGTTTTTTGCAGGTTATTCTTTTGAGCCATACCACCCTTGTGTCAAAAGCTCCTTTACCCTGCAAGCTTCTCACGGTTTCTAAAAGCCGGGCCCTTTAGCCTCATAGGAAAACATTCTTAGCCAGCCCCAAAGATGAAGCTCTCTTGATAAACTCTATCCATGACCAACCGATGGCTAAACCATGAGGTGATGCCATGCTTCTGTATTAAAAAAGCCTGTTGGAGGCTTGCCCATATCGCTTGGCAGAACTTAAGAAAAGCCCAATGGAAAAACCAACTTAAGCGTTGGGTATATTCTTACCTATAAAAGCACGCTTGATTTTTAGAGCAACTCACGCCAGGATCAGGTGTTTTCACCTTAACCCCAAAGGATTCCAGTATGTTTACGACCCTGCGTCCACTCTATGCCCTGCTGTTGGCTTTTGTCGTTCTACTGTCCGGTTGTTCCGAACCCCCTTATACCAATGTAGACAATGCCAAACTGCAACAGTTGGTGGACCAAGGGGTACCACTGTACGACATCCGCCGTCCAGAAGAGTGGCGCCAGACGGGTATTGTCAAAGGGAGTAAACTGCTGAGTTTTGTTACCCAAGGCGGTCAAGTCTACCCCGACTTTTTTCCGCGTTTTACCCAAGAGACCAAACCTGAAAAGCCGGTTGTGCTCATTTGCCGTACAGGCAACCGCAGCGCCTACCTAGCCAAATATTTAATTGAGAAAATGGGTTACACCACCGTGTATAATGTGGCAGCAGGTATTACTTTATGGCGTAAACAGGGCCTCCCTGTGGTACGTCCATAAACGCTTAATCAAGGCTCAACCAGCCAGGGAGATCCATCATGTCCAGCATTGCCTTAACCATTGGTAATCAAAACTATTCAAGCTGGTCATTACGTCCCTGGCTGGTGCTTAGCATGGCACAGGTGGATTTTTCCACCACCATCCTGCCACTCTTTCAAGTGGATCATGAAACCATCATGGGGCGTCATACCCCAGCTGGTAAGGTGCCTTTTTTACAACACGATGATTTGGTGATTTGGGAATCCCTTGCCATCTGTGAATACATTGCGGAGCTCTATCCTAACGCTCAACTATGGCCAGAAGATCCCCAACAGCGCGCCCATGCCCGCGCCATGGCCACAGAGATGGCAACCGGTTTTTTTGGCCTACGTAATGAATTTCCCATGAATATTCGTCGGCAAGTTTTAGGCATACCCCCAAGCCCCAGCACCCAGAAGGAGATTGAGCGCATTCAAGCTACCTGGGTCCAGGCACTTCAGCAAAAAACCCCGGATAGTGGCCCCTTACTGTTTGGACATTTTACCATTGTAGATGCCATGTATGCTCCCGTGGTTTTCCGCTTTAACAGCTATGGCTTATGTGAAGATGAGACCTGCCTAGCCTATATGCAAGCCATGCTTGATCTCCCCCCCATGCAGGCATGGGCAGAAGCTGCCGCCAAAGAGCCATGGACCATTAAACAAGCTGAGCTCAACCCACCCACCTAAGAGGACCAATCCATTACGTTTGGTGGTTCTAACCCAGCATTAAGCTTTGGACATGCCTGAGGTTCACCTAAACGGGTCTGCAGCGGAACAACACCCGCCCAGACGGGCCAATCATAATCTTCCGGCTCATCGACCGGAGGATCTGAACGCATTTTTATGGATCCCTCATCGATCGGCATCGAGAGCACCCCGGTTATGGCAACCTCCTGCTCCGTCATAGGGCGTAGTTTTGACCACCGTCCCGGCGCTACTTTTTCAATTAAGTTTTGCAGTTGTCGAGCTTTTTCCTGAGGATCCGTTACCATCTCTGGTTTACCAAACAACATCAATGAACGATAGTTAACCGAGTGATGAAAAGCTGAGCGCGCCAGCACCAGTCCATCAAGCAACGCAAAGGTCAAACAAACCGGTTGCCCAACTATTCCACCCCCCATACGCCCCTTCAATGCAGCATGCCAATAAACCCGATCACCTGCTCGCCAATGGCTGGTTGGCAGCACAAAAGGCTGCCCATCCATTTGCATACCCATATAGGCCACCAACGCTTCATCCATAATGGTATAGGCAAGTTGGCGATCATAATGGGCACGTTTACGACCCCGTTTTACCTGCGCATGACACCCTTGTTTTAAAGGTTCTGTCGTATGAAGTGGGCAAGAAGACATCTGAAACTCCTACTTTTAAAAGGCATCCCAAAAAAATATACCCACATGCTATGCTTGAACTGGCTATTTTAAAATATCCAGTTTTTATAATTATAAAGGGTCCAGTTATGCGCTTTAAAGAAGATCTAGCCACACTGGGTCTAAACATAGATCCACACGCAAAACCTGCCCTGTACCTACAGCTGGCCCAACAGCTACAAACTTTGATAGAAAATGGCCGCCTATCTGTTGGTATGCAGCTACCCTCCAGCCGTAAATTGGCTCAACAGCTTGGGGTTTCTCGCACAGCAACCCTCAATGCCTATGAGCAGTTAATGTCACTAGGTTTGGTGATCAGTCGCCCGGCATCCGGTCTCTATGTGGCAGAACGTCTGCAACCACCCCCGTCTCAAACCATCTCTTCCATTAAACCGACAACCGCCCACGCCCCCCTAAGCCAGGGGATTTTTGATCCTGGACCTGATCCATCCTTATTTCCCAGTCAAGATTGGGCACGCTCATTGGCTAAGGTGTGGCGAAAACCCGACCCCAGTTTACTCCGGGATATCCATGTCGGTGGCTACCCAGCCCTTCGCCGTGCCATCGCCCACTTGGTTAATATGCTCAGAGGCGTCGAGTGTTCGGAAGATCAGGTTGTTGTAACGGCAGGCAACCGCGATGCTTTGGGTTTGATCACACAGACCTTACTTAAATCTGGAGATACCATTGCCATTGAAGATCCCTTTTACCCCCCCATATGCCATGCCTTAAAACAGCTAAACTTCAAACTTGCCCCCACCCCAGTAGATGCCGAAGGCATGACCCTACCCCAAAGCCCCCACCTTATGGCTTGGATGACACCAGCCTGTCAGTTCCCCTTAGGGATGAGCATGTCTACCCAACGACGTTTGCAGTGGCTCAACCTACTTCAACAGAGTACCAGCTGGTTGGTTGAAGACGACTTTAATGGCGAGTTTCACTACCATAAATCACCACAACTACCTCTCTATCAATTGGCCGCCAACCAAAACCCTGCCCTATGTGAACGCATGATCATGGTAGGGAGCTTGTCCAAACTGATGTTCCGCACCCTGCGCATTGGCTATATCATCGCCACCCCACGCATGGCACAAAGACTGATCGACACACAAAAGAGCGTTAGCCCACTCAGCTCTGTGCCCATTCAACCCGCCATCGCTGATTTTTTAGGTCAAAGATCATATGCCACCTACTTAAGACGTATGCGCCGCTGTTACCAGCAACGGCGGGATTATCTCTATGACCAACTAACCACCCATCTTTCTGATCCGTTAAGGGTAAGCAAACCCCAGCGCGGTATGCATATGGTGGCCTCTTTTCACCCCACCGTAAAACCGCATGATCAACAGATTGAAAAGCTTCTACAAAGCCAAGGTATCTATGCTCCTGCCCTATCCCAACACTACCAACAAGGGGGGCAACAGGGTTTGATTCTGGGATTTTCCGGCGCCAACGAACAAGCTCTAAAAAAAGGCATCGCGCAGTTACAAGCATTGCTACTATAAAACAGTGGCGCATGACCAACGTTAAGGCACAACAAGCACACAACTTTTTAACTTTCGATCATTAACTTGTATCATCATGCACATTTCTCTTACCCAAGTGACGACCACCTCCCAATGAAGCTGATCCACATGCAAGGTTAGATTCAATGAGAAAGCAACCTCTTGAGACCCCCTATAACATAACCCCTCAAATTTTTGTGTGACGTCTATAAACAGTGCGCTTCAAACTTCACACTCAGCCCATTAAACACTGCATGAGTCCTAATTTTTTAAACGCACATAATGATTTTTATCATCTTTCAAAATCAACAATACGTTTCTTCCAATAAGATCAGGGACATTGATAAAACACTTCAACACTATTGGAAGTAACAAACAAAAAAATAGGTGATGCTTCAGCTCTTTAGTTGAAGGTTAATAATAACCCATATTAACTATTTGCTCCGTACAGGGGGGAACTCCACTGAATACGACAAAAACACGATCACCCTGGTTGTTATTCGAGCAGACAGGAGCTATCTAGTTGCTGTGACATACTTTGATTAAAGGTACGTTTTCCAAAAAACCGATGACCATTATCTCATGGGATATTGCTCTGTACTTAATTGATGAAGGATAGCCGAGGTGGTGAGATCACCGGTCTATTTTGCCATAAACTGAAAAGAGCGAGCCAACCCAGCAAAGTTCCAACACAGGACAACCATCATAGCCACAGCATTATCCTCATAAAAAGGAGGTGGCCAAGACCCCACAAGGGAAAAGCCCATAGACTTTAATTGTATGCCATTCTTAAAAATAAACCATACAATCACGCAAAATAAAATTCGTTCTGTTTTTTTTTGCTTTAATTTCCGCTTAAAAATCTATTTAATATAACTAGACATTACACTTTGATTACTTTTCACATTGCGCTAGCTGAAAGGTGCCATTTCAATGTTTATGACTCGGCTCTCTTTAATCTTGATTGTACCCATCTTCATATCCTTGCTTTTTTCCTATTCAGCTACAGCAGGAGCTGCACAACCTCACCCCACCACAAACGAAACAGTAGCACAAGCCTCCCCCCCTCACCAAAACCAACAATTGATGCAGAATTTGCCTTAAAGTCCCTAGGTAATGCTGAGAAGGCATTTTCTGGTCTTGTTAGTAATTTAAACATTGCCATCACCTTTGGCGGCACCTTGATTGCTCTTATAGGTTTAGTCGGCATCATCCTTATTGGACGCCAGGGTGATAAACATAAAAAAGAGTTAGAAGAAAAAATTGAGTTCCGTGACAAATCAACCGCAGAAAATCGAGAACTTTACGAAACTGGACTTAGCACACGTTTTGATCAGTTGTCCAACGATGTTGAAGAACGATTAACGAAACTGCAATCTACACTACCGACGGAAATTGAACGGATCGCCCTACAATCTTCAGGCGAAACAACTCGTTATTTAAAAGCTTTTAAGGATGATGTTATACAACTTCAAAAGGAGATGGAGGAATATAAGGGTATTCTATCAATAGCTAAAGAATCATCTGAAGAGATCAAATTCGAAAACGCAGACCCATATCTCGATTACCTTTTTGTTAAAAACCTTAACAGACCGAGTGAAATGTCCAATGACATAGAGAAAGAGCGCCTTGAAGCAGTTGATCGCCTCAAACGAATCATCCGTTTAGGACTAGAAGGTCGGATAGAGAGCAATCTTTTATTCAATTCAGGCATGGCCGCTTCTAGGGCTGAGCTTGAAAATGAATCGTTGCAGCTATTCACGATAGCATCGTGGGCTTCCCCCTTCGCCAGTTATGAATTAGCGTTGTATAGGCTTCAAATGACGATGGGGAGAAAATATGAGATCAAAGATGATGGTAATGGGGGCTTTAAGCTAGAACTGCACTCTGGTGGCGGCGAGATATCTGAAAATATCATTGCAGACGCCTTCACAAATGCGTTAATTGCGGCCTCGGACAGCCCTTTACCACAAAGTGGAATTACATATAACGAATTGTGGAACATGGCACACCATGTTCGTTCAGTGGGTGGTTTTGAGCGTATGCGCGATATACTTGAGGCATCATTAAGGGCTCGTTTAGGAGAACAAATTATAAAGGAAGATTTCTCACATGATGCTGATCAGGAACATTTTTCTCAGGAAGTTTGGGACCGCCAAAAAGGTAAAGCCATTCCATCATATTTGCCAGGTAAGCTGTCTGTGACCTATTCATTGATCGGAATCGGAAATTGGGTTGAACAATATAAAAAATACCTTGAAATGGGAGTGAAAATTGCAGCGACAGAAAGTCCTTTAACAACATGGCGAGATGACTTTATTCGAGAGGCTATAAACACTGCCCTCGGAATTCAGATGAAGGACGATTTAGACGAGTTATTCCAACGATATGGAGTGAAAACTGGGATTTCATCTGATGAACCCGATGCTCGCAAACTCTTTCAAATGTTACATGATGCCACTCAATCCGATGAATCCGATGAATCCGATGCTCTTGAATTTTTAGAAAGGTTGCGTGCTCTCTAAAGATGAGAAAACCGTTCTGATTCCGAATTAATGATGGAGCAACACGTTTCTGGACATTATTTTCCGCAGAAACTGAGAATACCCTGTCACACTGCTCAGCAGTCATATCGCCATGAATTGAGCATGTTCTTTGGCGAGTGTAAGAGACCTCAATCTACATAAAGATGGCCTACTTAGCCTCCTCCCCCGAAAACAGAGTTGATCTCCAATCCACTCTGTTTTCGGGGCGCCAAAAAGCACTCGCCTGACCTGTTTTCCCTACAGTCGCTAAGGGAGCTTTACGCTTTGTCGATATTCTTTTTCCTTGAGCAGGTCTATGTAGAGATTGGAGATGTTTATCGTCACCGCATACCATAGTTAGAGGTTATTCATGCTTCTAACCTTGGTGGTGGCGCAGTGAACTCTCGACATTACTTTCAAGACTGCGAATGATCATTCAATAGGATTAAGATCTGGGCTGTACGGGGAAGGTGGGAGGCGTACCTGACCATCTCTTGCAAGTATTTCAGCAATCTTCCCTTTTATTGTGGAAACTAGCATTATCCATAACGATCACACTGGGCTCTTTCAATTGAGGCTATCGCATCTTTTCAATCCATGCCTCAACCAACGGAGCATGACACGACCCCTCAAAGATCAAGGGCGTTAGCCACTCATTACCGCGCTGGGTCATGTTAAGTCGCCATAGACCTTCTCACCCTTTGGTGCCCACGTATGACGGTGAATCACCTCTTCTTCAAATCAACCTTCATATAATTAGCCTCAATTTTTAATAACTTTACTAATAAATATATTGATACATACCAGCCCAATCATACCCTCTTTTTTCTGTACACCTCTCAATGTAGCGCTTCATTTTTTTTACCCATCCAAAGCTTCCTTAGCGCAGCACTGATGGTGGTATCACAAACCCCGAAATGAACAGCGTGCGCTCTTTGCAAAGCATCTGGCTAGGCTTTGACCTGCTTCTATCAAGGCTGCCTTGTTTATCTTTCGCTCCCTAGGAACGCTTGGGATTGATTCCTGGCTGTCTCGTGACAATCAATGGTAAACCGTCGCTCGACTTACTTGAAAATTCCGGGCGGCCTCGACCTTCTTACCTACGGATTCCACGAAGCCGATCTCGTTGGGGGCGCTCGATGTCATCACTCATTATCGATACTTATAGACTGTCTAACTTTGATTTATAGTGGCTATAAAACTGATCGTATTATATTCAAGTTCGATAAAAATCTCATGATAACAAAATGATTGTATAGAAAAATGGCATCCTACCCCCATACACCAATGAATGGTAAACAGAACGTCCTTAATATGCCCCCCTGCGTGTGCTGCATGCCCTTAGTGCACGCGTACGCCCTGCCCTTTTCCGTTTTCATGTCGCTTTCTATTTGCCAACCGTGGTTAAACCTTCAACAATACATCTGATCTCCCCCCCTCTAAGAGGAACCGAAAAGATGAGCCCCGAATTTTTTCTAACGGCTTTGCTTGTGGTTATCATCCCTGGCACGGGCGTGTTTTACACCCTATCCCGAGGTATTTTTAATGGCCGCCGCGCTGCGCTGTTCGCCGCACTGGCTTGTACCCTTGGGATCATCCCCCATCTTTTAGCCTCTATTTTGGGACTTGCCGCGTTAATGCACACCAGCGCCCTGCTGTTTCAAGCCATTAAATGGGTAGGTGTACTCTATTTAATCTGGCTGGCCTGGGGTATGTGGCAAGCTGGCGGCAGAGTTGCCATGGATAAACCCAAAGAGCAGTCCACCTGGAAACATGTTCTTGAAGGGGTCTTAATCAATGTACTCAACCCTAAATTATCCCTCTTTTTTCTCGCATTTCTTCCTCAATTTATTCCAGCAGGCCATCAAGACCCCACCATGCTTTTGGTCGGGATGGCCCTGGTCTTTATGCTACTCACCTGGATCGTCTTCTCCGCTTATGGCCTGATGGCCGCAGCATTACGCCAAAAAGTGCTCTCAACCCCTAAGCTGGTCCAGCGCATTCAACGCAGTTTTGCAGCCTTGTTTGCAGGGTTGGCTGGCAAATTGGCCTTAGAAAGTAGCAGATAGCCCATGCGACAAAACATAATCGAATGACAAACCAGCAACCGCACAGCTTGAGGCTTCTTGCTTAAGAGGCATAGCCCATTTTAAGGCCCCCGAACAAACAGACACCGTTATGGACGGAGTGCTGAAACTTGCTGCAACACCCCACAAAACGAATGAGCCACACCTTTCATTAGGACACAAATCCACCATGACTCCTGCCATAAACGCTCTAAAAAAGGCCAAAGTTCCCCATACGGTCCATAGTTATGAACATGACCCGAAGGCTGAATCTTATGGAGAGGAAGCTGCCCAGAAGATGGGGGTTGAACCCCAACGGGTTTTTAAAACACTGGCCGCTGAATTGGATGGAAAAAAGTTGGTGGTGGGGGTGGTTCCTGTTGCAGGAACTCTAGATCTTAAAGCTCTGGCCAAAGCACTTGGCGGCAAAAAAGCAGCCATGGCTGAGGTAGCCCGTGCTGAAAGGGAAACCGGCTATCTGGCGGGTGGAATTAGCCCACTAGGACAGAAAAAACGCTTGCCTATGGTGCTGGATGACACAGCATTGGACTATGACACCATCTGTATAAGCGCCGGTCGCCGGGGTTTAGAGGTTGAATTGGCACCCGCAGATCTTGTAAAAATCACGGGTGCCCGAACAGCCCCTATTGGGCGACTTTAAAAAGGAAGAGAACATGACGCCAGAGGTTAAGCTAGGTCGCTACCGTCACTATAAAGGTGGCACCTACCGTGTATTAGGTCTGGTTCGCCACTCTGAGACCGATGCATGGTTGGTGCACTATCTGTGTGAATATGATCATAACAGTGCCTGGGTACGACCCATTGAAAGTTGGTTTGACGCCCCCCAACCCGGCATCAAACGTTTTGAGCTTATTGAAGAATAACTTTAATGGAACCTTGCCCAACAAGCGGGCTCCAACCCTGTACGTTAAGTGAGCAAACCACCCTTTGTAGGAGAAGAGAGATGGCGCCCAAGCCCAAGAAACCTAAACGACGCAATGCCATGGCCCGTGTGGTGACGCAAATACCCCAACAGGTCATCCCCAACAAGAAGAAACAGCAGAAAGCCAAGCACAAGCCCAATCACCTTAAAGATTGGGCTTTTTCTTTATGTGCTGCCTGATCACTTCATAGATGGTGCAACCAACTTAAGCCAGTCCCGATATCCCCCACGCATGATAACCACATTGCTGTACCCTAACACCCGAAGTGCAAAACCCGCCTGCGCTGAAAGGGCACCTGTACCACAATAGAGCACCACCGGTTTATCGGTTGCAATCTCATCTAAGCGGTCCAAGACCTCTCGCCACTCCATATGCAGGGCATCTGGAATATGGCTCTGTTCATACTGCTCGGCCTCACGGGTATCTAAAATTTGTGCCACCCCTAAATAACTAACCTGTACCTGCTCTGGCGTAACCATGCCTTGGGTGTGTGTTGATTCCGACATGTAATCATTCATCACGTCGATCATCAGCTCCCTCTCCTCACCTTCCATCGCATCTGCCTGGGCAGGCCAGAACATAAAGGGGGTACCCACACATAGCAAACCGACGAACAGCAGACGAACAACAGCGCGTGACATAAGCTTCTCCATATCCATTAAAAAAACGCATCTTAAGCAACACTTATTCAAATTAACATAGGGATATATTTTACAGTATCCGTAAAATACCCGACAAATCCCCCTCTCAAGCAAGCCCGTGATATCTCAGGATTGATACACATCATGGCAGGGTAGATCAGCTCCTGTTTTATAGGGGGAGAGATGGTATGGTTTTCCATCCAATGATTCCTCTTTAGGTTAGGAAAAACATCATGGAAGCAGCCCATCACCACCTCTCTCCCGTCTTTACGGGTCAAACCGCTTGGCCGGTACTGGCCTCAGCGGTGGATGCCATTATTCTGAGCGATGCCTCTGGTCTTATTGGCAGCTGGAACCGGGGTGCCGAGGCCATTTTTGGGTATAGCGCTTCAGAAGCACTGGATCAACCCATTACCATGCTGGTTGCCCAATCCTATAAAGCGGCCCATGAACAAGGCATGCAGCGTGCTGCAACGGGCGGACCCAGCCATATACTTGGCCGTACCGTTGAGGTTATGGCGCACCATAAGGATGGTCGAGAGTTTCCGGTCGAGCTTTCCCTGTCCAGTTGGGAAGAGGCTGGTAAACGCTATTTTGGCGGTATTATTCGGGATATCACCCAGCGCAAACTGAATGAGGCGATGTTGCAGGAGAATCAACAACGGCTGCACGAACAAGCCTCAGCGCTGGAACAAGCCAATACACTGGCTGAACAGCGCAATCAAAAGTTAGAGGCGCTCTCCAAAGGGTTGGCCAAGTATCTGCCCCCCCAGGTCTACGATAAGATGTTTCATGGTTTGAGCACACCGGAGGTTGCCTCACACCGGAAATTACTCACCATCTTTTTTTCCGACCTTAAAGGCTTTACAGCCCTAACCGAACGCTTGGAAGCCGAACCTTTGACTGAACTGCTTAATGAGTACTTTGATGTCATGGCACAAATTGCACAAAGCCACGGGGGAACGCTGGATAAATTTATTGGTGATGGCATGTTGGTTTTTTTTGGCGATCCAGAAAGCCGGGGCCACCGTGAAGATGCCCAAGCTTGCGTTGCCATGGCTTTAGAGATGCGTGAACAGTTAAAAAGCCTACGACAAGGCTGGTCACGCAGGGGTATACCCGAAGCCTTGGAAGTCCGTATGGGTATGGCCACGGGTTATGTCACGGTGGGCAACTTTGGCTCAAGCCAGCGGTTGGATTACACCATTATTGGTTCCACCGTCAACCTGGCCAGCCGCCTGGAGTCTGCAGCCATGGCGGGAGAGATCCTGATTAGTAAAGAGACCTATGCTTTAGTTGATGATATCTACCAATGTGAAGCCGTCCCCCCCCTTGAGCTCAAAGGGGTACCCTACCCTGTGCCCGCCTACCGGGTTAAAGGGCAACTGATATCTCCCCACGCCGCCAAGGAGCCTGAACAGGTTCAGCACAATGGGTTTAAACTATTTTTGGACCCGGATAAACTGGATGACCCAGAAGCGGTTAAACAAGCCTTACAGCAAGCCCTTAATCGCCTTTAGTTCCCCATCATGACCGGCTACGGTAGGTCGGCAGGGCGATCCCCCAACGAATAGCCGCCATACGGAGCAAAAAGGTACACAATCCCCCGCTGAGTGCTGCCCACAATTCCGCCACCCCAAGGGCTAACAAGAGGATAAACAGCAGCGCACCAGCCCAGGCTGCAGTTGCATAGAGCGTTCCTTCACGAAACACCAAAGGCTGCTCCATCAAAAACAGATCCCGCAAAACGCCCCCCATGACCCCGGTAAACAGCCCCATAACACTGGCCACCAACCAAGGTGCTTGCAGGGCAAGCGCAGCCTCAGTACCGGTTATGCTAAACAGCGCCAGTCCAATCGCATCCGGCACCAGAAAAAAGCGTTCGTTCAAGGGAAACAAGCGCGCCAGATAAAAGGTACAAAAAGCGGCCAACAGAGCAGCTATGAGATAGGTTTGATCCACCACCCAAAAGACCCCACGATCCAGCAAGAGATCACGTAACGACCCCCCACCCAATGAGGCCGCCATGGCAACAATCAACACCCCAAACAGATCAAAATGCTTCTTCCCAGCCTCCAACACACCCGCCATCGCCATGGAAGCCACCGCACCTTGACCAATCCAGTACATGACCTGATCCAGCCCTAAATCTGTCACACCCTACACCCTTCTCACAGCGATCGATGGAACACACCTCTTAATCATGGGCTCTGACACCCCATTTTTTCAAAAAAAATTGCGCTTCAGGTCTCTATACTTACATGAGGAAAGCAAGTTTTCAGGGGGGGGATGCACCATGCTTAACCGGATAACAACAGCTCTACTGGTCCATGTACGATGCACCAAGAATTTTGCAAGCACACAAACTAAACCATTGATATACTTTAGATATATCATGCACCAACATTCAACGAGGGCCTCCCCCCCCACCAAGCCCTTTTATGAGATAAAAGCGACGGCACACACCACCTACGCGGATAGGGGGAACACCATAAACCTAACGGTCCTACGCTAAATCTATAAGGCCAGTGAGAGCGGCTGTTCATTCATCAGGGCTGACTGTTCACGCAGAGCCAACATATGCTCATCCCAGTAACGTGGTCCATCAAACCAAGGGAAGGCTCTTGGAAAAGCCGGATCGGCCCAGCGACGGGCAATCCAGGCGGCATAATGGATCATACGCAGGGTTCGCAGCGCTTCAATGAGGTGGAGCTGTCGATAATCAAACTCCATAAAAGTCTCGTAGCCATCCAGCAAATGGTTCATCTGCACGGCCCGTTCCTCTCGATCACCAGACAAACACATCCACAAATCCTGAATGGCCGGCCCCATACGGGCATCATCAAAATCCACAAAGTGCGGGCCATCATCTGTCCAAAGAATATTGCCGGCATGACAGTCACCATGCAAACGAATGGACTGAAAATCCCCAGCCCGCTCAAAACAGCCTGTAGCCTGGTCAATCAATGTTTCAGCCATCGTGCGGTACGGCTCTTCCATGGCAGGGGGGATAAAGCCTGACTGCAGCAAAAATTGGTAGGACTCCACCCCAAAAGATTGAATATCCAGGGTTGGGCGATGCTCAAAAGGTTTTTGTGCGCCAACAGCATGGATGCGCCCCATCAAACGACCAATACGTTTAAGGGTTTCGGCATCTTCCAAATCAGGGGTACGCCCGCCCCGGCGCGGGAAGAGCGCCACCCGAAAGCTGCCATCATGAAACAGGGTTTTTCCCTCTTCATTAATCATCGGGGGCACGACGGGAAGATCCATCTCCATCAATGTTTGCGTAAAATGGTGCTCTTCTAAAATCGCCTCATCCGACCAGCGGTGGGCGCGGTAGAACTTGGCCACGACAAAGGAGCCATCCTCAAGGCCGATCTGATACACCCGGTTTTCAAAACTGTTCAGGGCCAACTGTCGACCATCACAGCGCCAACCAGATCGCTCAACGGCATCCAATACGGCATCTGGACTTAGGTTACTGTATGGCGTTTGAAGATCATCAGAGGTCATGGCCCAGGGGTATCCCTTTTTATTCAAAACATATGCAGAGTGTGCCCTGCATTATACGCAGTTCATCAACTTACGCCATGCCTAAGGAAAACAGAGTTCTGCCTGCCCGCCTTCCTCACACTACCAACCTTTACCTTCTGCGACGGTGATCTCACTAAACGACACCACCCACATCTCTTTTGAGCAGGGATCAACCAAACCGGTGGATCTTAAAAAGAGCTCATGGTCGCTCTGAGTGAAGAGACAGGCGCACCTTTCTTCCATAAAAAAACGTCTTCACCCATTATGGGGAAGACGTCTTATCTACCATCCCTACTCAGAACAGTTAAGAGAGCAAGGCAATATTCCGTTTAAAGCGCGCAACCAGCGTATCAATAATTTTAAGCTTGATCTTATCCCGCTCAACAACCCCCAGATAAGCCATCAATTTATCATCAAATACCAAGACGGTAGAGGGCTTGGTGGCTTTAACCGTCGCCGTACGTGGGGCACTTTCAAAATAAGCCGTTTCACCAAAACAACTACCACTGTTCATCAAGCTCAAAGGGGTAGGATCGTCCCCTTTGTAGGCAGCCAGCTGCCCATAGAGCACCAGAAAAAAGGCCTTCCCAACCTGCCCTTCCTGTATCAAACAATCCTCAGGATAGAGCATTTTAAAATTATGGGGAATTTTGGTCAGGCGCTGCTTTTCCAGATCGGTAAAGTCTGAAAACAGTTCCGCATGGTTAACCAGAGCGGCCAAACCATCGCCCACTAAAATCGCATCATCGCCATGATTGGCGGTTGGAATGCTCAACCCTTTTTCCAACAACCTCTTCTCATGGAAATCATTCAGCCGCAGCAGGCGACGAATTAAGGCATCGCGCATCTTCTCCTGGATATCCCAACTGAGCTTGGACAAAGCATCTGGGGTTATGGCCATAACCTCCATCTGCTGTTGACTTTCAATCTCATAGAGGCTGGGCTCGTTGGCGAGAAAACCCATTTCACCAAACAATGTTCCAGGTTTATAGGTTGAAACTGTCTTTTTGGTTGCGGGGTTAATGGCCCGAGCCTGTCCAGAGAGTAACAGGTAAAGATTAGGATCTTTCGAGCCTTCTGCAATGACCTGGGTCTGTTCCGGTATGGTGGTTACTTCAATTTCATCCAAGGCAAAGCGTTGCTTCTCTTGTGCCGTAAAGAAGTTGAAGAAGGGCAGCCGCTCTACTTGATCTAAGACTTGTTGACGATGGGGCGGTAGCTCAGGTAGCTCAGGTTCTTCATGCACTTCAACAGGGGCAAGATCTTCCAGAGAAACCTCTTCAAGCTTACGCTCTGTCTTGCGGATCACTTTTTTAGGTACGGGTTGTTGCTGTTCAGGTTCTTGGGGTTGAGCCTGCTTAACTTCCAGAATTTCAGTAAGAAAATAGTAAAAGGCTGCCGGTCCATAGACTTGGAAACGATAGTTGGCGATCCTGAGTTGGTCTTCATCTTCAAGGGCATAGCGTTGCAAGGGGATCAAAGTCTTTTCGTTAAGCTTGGTCCCAGTTGTGGAGTTGCAATCCTCAATCTCAACCCCACTGTCCACAGGATGAAAGGTCAAGTGCCATGTAGAAACAAAGGCATCGGGCAGAACCAGCGTATTGTTCGTGTCTCGCCCTAAAGAGATCGCCCTCTCTTCCGTCACCACCCCTCGCCGACAGATCAGAGGAAAAACCAGCATTTCCGTCTCATCTTTTTTGGTGCGGAAGGCACCATAACTTTTACCCACCAGCACCATATGGGGAAATTGCTGGATAAAGGTATCCATTTTCGTGCTTTTAACCAATTTCCTGAGATTCTCAACGGGCACACGCCCCCGATCATCAATTTTCAGCAAACTTTTGTTCTGTTGAAAAAAAAGCACGTACTCTTCCCCAGTTAATGCAACCAGCCCCGTTCAGGCATATTCACACCAAACACCCAGCACCTATGATACACAGCCACAAGCTATCATCCAAACATCTCCTCACCAATCTGTTCGGATCATCCCCCCTCTTACTGTATAGCCTAAGTCTCCCCCCTACTTGATGAGACTTAAGCCTTATCATTGCACCACGTTTCTTGGCGTAACAACACCTTATAGATAGATCGGTCTAAATATAGGTTGGATAACCCCTTTTACACTTAACTTGGATAAAGGCGTGTAAAGCAGCCACCCTAAAATCCCTCACAACCCCCCTCTAAGCTCAGGCAGTCAAACCATTTTAGCGGGGCATAACATGGCATGTACACACTTGAAATAGCAATATTTATTATCATTAATCACTATTTATATCAAACAGCCATCATAGGAGCACTTTGATGCCATAAGGAGAGGCCAAGGGAGATATTATACAATGAGGGTGTGTTTAAATAAGTGAGGGACAAGGGCTCTGCGTCTGATACAGAGCCCTTGTATATCCTCATGTACCACAAAAGGTCTGGTAGATACGGTCACTGGGTGGGGGTGGTGCTAGGAACCCTTTATCCACCCCTTGCTTGGTTGCATAGGGATTGGATAGATGCTCAAGTAGGGTGTGCATGGGTTGCAGATCTCCATCATTATTGGCCGCATCCAATGCTTCTTCCACCTTATGATTGCGTGGAATAATAGTGGGGTTATTCGCTTGCATCATGCTCTGAGCCTGGCTCCATGTCTCTGTTTGGGCTTCTAGACGAGACTGCCAGCTACGGTACCAAGCCTGTAGAGCTGCATGGGGAGGGGCCTGCCCCTCACTGAGCGACCGGAACGTCTCTGTATAATCTAACCCCAATTGCTGCATCTGATCCAACAGCTCTGTCATAAGCGCATCATCGGTATCCTGAACAGTAAACAGTCCCAATTTACGCCCCATCATCACCTGCCATTTGCGGGCATAGAGCCCGTTAAATGATTCAATGGCCTCTTCAGCCAAAGAGATGGCTTGTGCCTGATCCGAATGAATAATCGGCAAGAGAGCTTCCGCCAAGCGCGCTAAATTCCATTTGGCCATATGGGGCTGGTTTCCATACCGATAACGCCCAGCGGCATCAATTGAGCTAAAAACGGTATCTTGGCTATAGGCATCCATAAAGGCACACGGCCCATAGTCAATAGTCTCACCAGAGATGGTCATATTGTCCGTATTCATAACCCCATGAATAAAGCCAACACGCATCCAGTTAATCACCAACTCCACTTGCCGGGCCATAACCGCCAACAATAGGGTCAGCGCTGGGTTATCCCCTTTGTCCAGCTGTGGGTCATGACGGTCTAACGTATAGTGAACCAGTGTTTTGATCGCCTCGACATCCCCACGCATACCCAGATATTGAAAGGTGCCTACCCGTAAATGACTGGCCGCAACGCGGGTTAAAATAGCCCCAGGCAGAACATCCTCTCGGTATACCGGTTCTCCGGTGGCCACCACCGCTAAAGAACGTGTGGTCGCAATACCCAACCCATGCATGGCCTCACTCATTATGTATTCACGCAGCATAGGCCCCAAGGCCGCACGACCATCACCATTGCGGGAGAACGGGGTTCGGCCCGAACCTTTAAACTGGATATCCAGCCGCTTACCATCAGGGGTGATATGCTCTCCCAGGACAATGGCTCGGCCATCCCCCAGCATGGTGAAGTGACCAAACTGGTGCCCTGCATAGGCTTGCGCCAATGGTTGAGCACCCTCCGGTAACAGATTTCCGGCAAACAGAGCCGCCAACGATTGCTCTTCTGTCGAAGAAAAATCCAGCCCTAGCTGTTGGGCTAAGTCGTTGTTGAACACCACCATCTGAGGTTCTTGAACAGGTACGGGCGCCAGTTGGGCATACATCAACGCCGGCAACTGTGCATAACTGTTATCAAACTGCCACGACATGGCACATCTACCTTTATGAAGATGAATCAATAAATACACGGATGATCTTGCAAGCAAGCTCTCCCTTTCGAGTCCTACTTAACCATAAACGTTCAACCCTTTCCCCACCCCCAAATAAAAACCGCCCGCTATCAACCAGATAGCGGGCGGTTAATCGTACAAGAACCGTTAGTCTTTGTTCTATTTAGCTGGGGTAATCACGGCTTCTTCAACCAGCACAGGGTAGAGGTAACCTGCACCAAAATCATGGTTCAGAACCAGTTTACCCACCACAGAGACACGGTCTCCCTTATTGGCGGTACCGGAGCTGGTAACGGTAATATCGTGGTTACGCTGAGCTTTATCACCGCTACCATCCTGAATGTGCAGGAAGTTACGGTTCATAATGTTGTTATTGACCTTCACCACCTCACCGGTCAACTCCACCTGCTTACCTTGCAGGTCTGCCTTCTTGCTAAAGAGATCAGCAACAGAGACTTTGGTAACCTCACCAGCTTGTACAGGCATGGCAGTAAAAAAAGCGATCAACGCTGCAACGGTCAAAGCGGCAAAACGGGGCATAAAACACTCCTGGATCAGAGAAGAGGCAAATAAAGAATGTTTGGCACTATCCCACCTGCCCGGTGTGGTTGTCAATCACCACATGCACGGTTAGCCCTGGGTGATCATGTAGCCACCACTAATCGTCGCAAGCAGCAGTATCACAAACAGCCACATCATCACCTTCATCAAACCTGTAACGTGAGAAAACCCCATAAAACGATGAACAATGCGCTCGACCTTAAATAGGGTCATCAGCAACACCAAAGACATTGCTCCAGGCCCTGCCAACCCTTGCTCCCCGACCGCCATGGTGGTCAGCGTAAGAAGCATAAGAACAAGCCATGATCGGGTGGCGTAACTTTTTAGAAAGTCCATATTCTTCGCCTAACGCATGACATAGATGAGAGGAAAAAGGATAATCCAAACAAGATCCACCATGTGCCAAAATGAGGCACCACTCTCCACCCCCATATGGTTCTCGGAACTGTAGCCCCCCCGATACGCTTTAAACATGATAAAGCTGAGGATGACCATACCCATGATCACATGAAAAGCGTGGAAAGCGGTTAAGGCAAAGTAGAAGAAGAAGAACTGATCGGTATCCGGCGTAATACCCGCAGCATACTTTTGGCCATATTCCCATACTTTAACCAGTAAAAACCCCACCCCCATACTCAGCGTAGCAGCCAACCAATGCCCACATACGCGAGAAGCCCCTTGTTTAATCGCCTCCACACCACGCACCACAAAAAAGCTACTGGTAATTAAAAGCAGGGTATTAATAGCACCTGCTTGCCGGTTGAGGAGCTGTTGGCTGGCATCAAACAACTCAGGCTGCTTGGCACGCATAAAGGTATAGACACAAAAGAAGATGCCAAAGGTGAGCAACTCCATGGCAATTAACATCCATACCGCCAGATCACCTGGAGGATAGGGGGAACGTTCCATTGTGGTCACGCTGGACTGGGAAGACATGGCTGCTGATTACTCCGTTGAAGAATATTTCCTGCAACCAAAAATATAAATGTTTTAGACTTTGCTGGGCTTGATAGTTATCAACCATCCCTGTTTTTAGCGCGGATTAACCGAAGGGAGAGCGGTCGTAGAGACTAGGCGTCGTGATCCGTGTCATGGTGGCGCCGCTTGAGTAGATAGAGAACACGTTCCTGGTTCTCTCTAATTCTGACCATCATATCTGACAACAACCCCATCAAAGTGATGGCAACAGCGAGCATCAACATCACCCCAGAGATCATACCCGACCAAATTTCCCCGTAAAATTTACCGGTTTCCAAATAGTGCATCAGCAGGTTAAGCCCAAAAGCACCTGATGCCACATAGAAAAGCAGGGATATCCACAGGAAAAAGCGCAGAGGTTTGTAGTCTCGGTAACTACGTAGAATAATTAAAAGTGTTTGCAAACCATAGCGCACCAAACTATGGGCCATACGGGAACGGCGACCATCCTTGTAGATCACCTGAACCGGAACCTCAACAATCTTTAAGCGTTTGGAGAGAATGTCGAGAAACACCTCTTGGGTGTAGGTAAACCGCCCATGTAGGTTCAAGTGTAAGATCGCCTCTCGGCTATAGGCGCGGAACCCACAAGAGACATCGTAAAAACTGGCCCCTGTCAGCCGGTTGATTAACCAGGACATCATTCGGTTGCCTTTTAACTTGGCAGCCGGAATGTTGGTTGGCAGCATGTTGGCATCTTTAAAGCGCGACGCAGTAACCATGGCCGCCTGCTCCTTAACCAAGACACCTAACAGCTTGGGGATGTCATCTGGGTTAAACTGACCATCCCCATCCATGGTCACCACCGCATCGACATCTCTTTCCAAAGCTTCCTTAAGGATGGTTTGAAAAGCGATACCCAAGCCCATATTGGTATGATGGCGAATAACAGAGGCACCATGGTCCGCTGCAACCTGACTGGTTTGGTCAGAAGAGCCATCATCCACCACCAATAGGGATATTTGATCAACCCCTTCCAGTGATTGTGGCATACGGTCTAAAACAGCGCCCAGTTCTGCACTTTCATTGTAACAGGGCACAGCAATAAGCAGTTTAAACACCGTCATTTTTCACCCATTGAAAAGTTGCCAGCCCAAGCGAAAACCGCAGACATCAGAGACAATGATCATGATGCAGGATCATGCGACAGACAGCTACGGGAAAAAAACACCCCGCCGGGATGAAGCAAGAAATACAAGTTTAGAGCCGACTCTAGCCTTAAAGCCTTATCCCCTTTAAAGCGGTTTTGCCTGACCTGTTTACCAGCCCCCTACCCCAGCAAGCTCCGTATAGACAATATGCCGAACGCCTGATCAGATCAAACACAGACACAGCCGTCATCGTTTAACAGCAGCTGTCGGGTCGAGCTCTCTGGCCAATGAAGCACCGATGTTAGTAGGGCTTTTTATTCTCCAGCGTTTGCCACTGCTGAAACACCGCCAAAGCGTGTTCAGAAGGCCGGTGCACCATCGGTTTTTGCCGCTGCGCCAAGGGTAAGGCCAGCTCTTCATAGATGGTGGCATCATCAAAGCCAATGGCCGCAGCTTGTTGCCTTGTATTGGCAAAGAAAACAGCATCCAAATGTGCCCAGTAGATTGCCGCTAAGCACATAGGGCATGGCTCACAGGAGCTAAACAAGGTATAGCCTTGCAGATGAAACTGCCCCAACTTTTCTGTGGCACGACGAATGGCGGTCATCTCTGCATGGGCCGTCGGATCATTGCAAGACGTCACACAGTTCCACCCCTGAGCCAGTAGTGTTTCATCCTGGCTATGCACGATCACCGCACCAAATGGCCCACCACACCCCGCCTGCATTTTTTCAGCAGAGAGCAAAACAGCCTGCTCCAACCATTTATCATGATTCATCCATCAGCTCCGGATGTTGTGCTTGTATCGGGATTAAAGGCATCATAGCCTTAAGCAAAACCTGTTTTTTAATGGGCTTAGTTAAGTGGCTACTGCACCCGGCCTCCACACTGCGCTGCTCATCTTCACGCATGGCATGTGCCGTCAGCGCAATAATAGGCACCCCTTTACGTGCAGACTGTTGAGCCTCCCATTGCCGTATTTCACGGGTTGCTTGCAGGCCATCCATTATAGGCATTTGCACATCCATCAAAACCAAGTCAAAGGGTGCATCTTTTACCTTTTCCAGCGCTTCTTGACCATTATGTACAATGGTTAACTGGTGACGACCCTCTTTTAAATAGGACTGTAATAAAAGGATATTGTCGTCAGAATCTTCAGCAATGAGGATCTTCAACCCGTGGGGTAAATGCACAGGAAGATCTGCATTTAGAGCTTGGGGGTTGATGCTTAACAGGATGCTATGAATCAGCTCCTGTCGGCGAACAGGTTTGGCTAAAACACGCCCCCCCCTACCCATAATATGCTCAAACCAAGCATGGTTGGGCTCTGGTAATAAGACCAGCAACGGCAGTTGTTTGGTCTGTTCCTCTCGCTGTATCTCGGCCAAAATTTGCTCTAGCTCGGTATCTTCCAGGGTGTGCAAGTTAATAATCAGAAGATCGACCGACGTTAAATTTGACTCTTTATCTGTCAGGTCATGCACACTCTCAATACAGGTTACACGCCCACCTAAGGCGGTGAGCAGGGGATGAATCGCATCGGCCACATGTGCAGGTTCAATGAGTAAGCAGTGATGTTCCTCCAAACGCTTTGCTTGGATAGACTGCTCGCTCAAATGAGGAATGGCTTGCATGGGAATGGTAAAGTAAAAAGCACTCCCCTTGCCCAGAGTGCTCTCAACCTGAAGCTCTCCCCCCATAAGCTTAGTGAGCCGCTGACTGATTGAGAGCCCTAAACCTGTGCCGCCATACTTGCGCGTAACACTGGAGTCCCCCTGATTGAAGGATTCAAAAATAGCCTCCAACTGTTTGGCTTCAATGCCAATCCCTGTATCGGTCACTTTAAATTGAATGAGCGTTTCAGAGACACGGGTAAGTACCACCGTAATGGAACCTTGCTGGGTAAACTTAATGGCATTTCCAATAAGATTAACCAAAATCTGCCGCAAGCGGACCTGATCACACCAGCAGTAGGGGGCAATATCCGGATCCCGTTCTAAAATTAGCGCGACCCCTTTTTCCTGGGCGCGGAGAGTCAACATTTCCGCCAAGCTCGCAAGCAGGGCATCCAGATCGGTCTCCACCATCTCCAGCTCTAACCGATCCGCCTCAATTTTACTCAGATCCAAAATATCATTAATAATGACCAACAGTGCATCACCTGCACGACTTATGGCCTGCAGAGCCTGCAGATGCTCATCATCCAACTTAGATGCCATCAACAGATCACTCATCCCCAAAATAGCATTCATAGGGGTACGGATCTCATGGCTCATAACGGCTAAGAATTCACTTTTGGCTCTGTTGGCCCCATCGGCCGCATCCCGCGCCAGCGTCAGCTCCTGCTGAATCATTTTTAAGTGGGTAATATCGGTCCCTACACTCAACAGCTCTTTTATCTGACCCTGCTCATCTACAATGGCGCGGTTTGCCCAGGTCACCCAAACACGCCGCCCGTCCCGACACACATTCTCATTTTCATGATAACTATAGTGTGCGGGATCACAGGCCACCGCATCGACCCGTTGATGAAGGTCACGCCCGCTACTCTCCTTCTGTGGAACAATGGTCTCGTAAACGGTTTTGCCCACCAGCTCCGCTTCGCGATACCCAAAAAAAGTAAGCGCATACTCATTACAGAAGGTGATCTCACCATCAGGTTGCCAACGCAGGATAATACTACGGGCATGCTCAACCAAATACCGGTAGTTGGATTCCCGTTCAGAGAGTGCCTTCATGGATGACTGCAAATCCTGGGTACGTTCAGCAACCCTCTTTTCCAACTCCTCCTTGGCAGCGGTGAGCTCCTGTTCTCGATCATAGACCTGCATGGCCAGTTCATTAATAGCCTGGGTAATACGCGCCAGCTCATCCTGCCCCTGGATGGGGATCAACACATTCAACGCCCCTGAGCGCATATGCTTCAACCCCAGGTCAATGGTGCTAATACGTGCATAAAGCTGGCGAAAAATCAGCCGATTGGCCATCAGATAGGCCAACAGAGCCACCACCAAGGCCAGCACTAATGTACGTACATGCACAACCCGGTAGAAGGCTGTGGGCATGGCGGTATCAAACACCGTTTTACTGTAAAAGCGGAATCCGCTGATGTTCTCTCGTCGGGGCTGGATGGTATAAATCGTCAGCCGGTTTTCATCTCGCAGTTCAAGACTCTCTTTACCTTTTAAACGCGCTGCAGCTTCTGGGTCCATGGCCTGCCCTTCATGCAACAGCGACCACTGGGCCAGATCGTCGGCAATATAGAGATCTAGGGCTTTGAGAATGTCGTTGCTATCCACCAGGCTTTGAAAGAACTCTTCTAAAAAGAACCGCTTTTGCGCCTCGCTACCAAAAGTCTCGGCCCCTTCCCACATATTGATGGAAACTTCCACCAGATAGTTTTTATCCCGCGGGCCGTGGTATGCATATTTTTTAATGATTCCCGTTTTGTTGGACATGGAGATACGATCGACCTCCAACCGGCCGCTACCCAGCAACCCGGTAAGTTTGCTCTTTAAGCTTTGGGCCAAACGACCCAAGTTCAGCCCCATATCGGGCTTAAATGTGGTTTTAAAAACCGTCAGATCCTGGTTAATCAGGTAGATATCACCCACCGAAAACTCTTTAGCCAGGGCGGTTAACTGTGCCTCTGTCCACTGTTCAGGAGGGGGGCCTTGGTGAATGCGCGCCGCCACTTTTGGTAGGGCATCGGCAATGCGCTGGTCCAGCTCGGCTTCCACTTCATTCATAAACAGGTCAAAAGAACGAAAGCGGTTAAGCAGTTGCTGTTGGGTCTCTAAAATACGTTGATCACGATTGACTTTAAACTGCTCGATCGCCAGTTGCTGTACAGCAAAACTCACGATCAATGCCGTCATGGCAATTACGGTAAACAGGAAGAGACTTAATTTAACTTTGAGTGAAGAGCTTCTTCTCTGCACGGATCTCTCCTGAACATGACCCTTGGTTCTAAACTGTCAGTCTAAAGATAGAACGGGGCAACGATTAAACAGACACACTCTCAGAGTAAGTTACCCCACAAAAGATCTGCCAGTAAAATATACAGCACTTTGTCTGTTTTAAAATCAGGCAGCCGCTTATGCTTCCATGCTCAGCTCTATCCAACGTGTCACTTGCTGTAGGTGGTGTTCATAACTGTTTTTTTGTGCATAGTGCATCCGCGCCCGACAAATGGCCGGATGATTATGCTGGGCCAGATTTTGGATCACTTGGCGGAAGAGAGCTGGCAGCTGATCATCCTGCCCGGGTTCCGTCATACAAAGCAGGGATCGCTTATCCGCATATTCAGCCATATGGTTACTGACAACCACCTTCCCTGTGCTTAAATACTCTAATACTTTATGTGGGTTATCTCGATCAAACTTTAAAGGATCGTTATTATAGGAGAGAACAAAACAATCCATTTTTTGGATAGCCTGTGCCAGTTGTGACTTATCAACCATACCGTGTAGCGTCACATTATCTGCAGCGTCTAACAGCTGACCTAACGGGGTCTTAAGATCCCAAGGCCCCCAAAAATGAAAGGCCACCTGGGGATGCTCACCCAGTATCTGGGCCATCATCTGTACATCAATCTCTGTACGGGTCAAATTACCAAAATAACCGCAGCTCACCCTTTTTTCCGGGCTATCGTTGCTCGCCTCATCTGTTGGCACTTGGGCAGCGTGAATAAATGGTGTACTTAACCCATGGTTTAAAAAAAACTTTTTAGATGACAATTCCGGTCCATCAATAAAGTCCAGATAGGTATGCGCAGGGGCCAAAATAAGATCAGCCTGTTGGGCAATATGACGGTGTATGGGTTGGGTTAATTTATCCACCGGGTGATAGAGCGTACAGCGTGCGCCAAATCCTGCAAGGTCAGGATAACTGTTGGGATCAAAACACCAGACGACATCACACACCCCGCCAATGGCCTGAATAATCCGGCGCATCTGCACACGCATAAGCAAACGGTAAAAAACCAGCATATGAAAGCGCAGTGATCTTGGAAAAAACAGCTGACTGGTGACCGTTGAAAGGTCATGACCTGCCAGCTCAACCTGTTCAACCACAGGCCCTGCCAATGCCATACCTGGCTTTGGGGGCTGTAAAAAAAACACCCGGTTGTTTTTAGATAGCTCCAAGGCGTAGTGATGCTTGGAAATATGCACATGCTGCCATGGCTGAGGAGAGATCAGCAAAATGGTTTGGTGTGTTAACCAGCCCATATCCATCGCCTATTTCGATAAAGATTAGCCGCTGCTAAGAGATGATCAATCTTCATTTTCTGCCAGAAAATCCACAATATCAGCAACGGTGGCAAAATTGTCCAGACCAATATCTTCACGATTAAGTGTGACAGGAAAACTAGACTCTAAAAAGCCCAACAGCTCAACCATGGCAAAAGAGTCTAAAATACCTTCTAAAAAAAGGTTGGTATCTGGCTCTGGCCAATGTTCCGTGGTCTCTTGCAGATAGCTCTGAATACGTTCAATAGCCTGTGGTTTATCCATGGTGCGGCGCCTCCTTAATCAACATGTTGTCTAACGGTTGGGTATGGTAACTGGAAAGATCAAAGGTATTCAATAACCATACCGCGCCGAACCACACCAAAATCCATATAGACCCATCCAGGCCTGGTATCACTTGCGTGGTCTGGAGTATGCATAAACAAACCCCATCCGATCTGGCGCATGTTCAGAAGAAGTTACAAGATGGGATCACACACATACGCCGTACACGCCTGGTCGATCAATACAGGACGTTACTGAGCACAAACAGGCCATGTTAGCCGCTGCAATGGATCATTGGTTGTTATGAGAAATCTTGCCCACCTTTTACATCATCGCGTAAGCCAAACCCCCGATCAGCGGGCCATTCGCCATCTGGATCAAACCCTGACATGGCGTCAACTCTACAGTAGAGCGATGGCCGTTCGCGATCACTTACACACCTGTGGCGTGCAACGCGCAGATGTGGTGGCGATCCATATCAACCACTCTCTGGCTCAGGTTATTGCCCTTTTTGGTATTGCTTTGGCCGATGCCGTCTTTACTGTCGTATCGGTACAGTTAAAGTCTCAACAGATCCAACATCAGATCATGGATTGTGGTACCAACCATATTTTAACCATGGCGTCCAAGCGTAAACTGCTGGAAAAAATGTTTGCCTACCGCGACACGCAATTGACGGTACTACACCCTTCAGGCGTGATCGAAAATAGAGCAGAGCCTGAGACCATCCAGACCTTACCGGAACAGTGCCACACGCGATCTATACCGACCGATGTGGGCTGTATTATCTATACCTCTGGCTCCAGCGGCAAACCCAAGGGTGTTGTTGTCCCCCACCGGACTTTGCTTGATGGGGCGCGTATTGTAAGTGGCTATCTTAAAATCACGCAAAAAGATCGGATTTTAAGCATTCTTCCGTACAATTTTGATTATGGCCTTAATCAACTGCTCTCATGCGTTCAAACCGGAGCCAACATTGTGCTGGCCCAGTTTACCTTTCCCAAAGATATTTTAACCATCTTGAGAGAGGAAGAGATTACCGCCATGGCAGGCGTTCCCTCCATGTGGCCCCATTTTTTTCTGGCCGATTTTCTGGATGCTAAAACGCGCACCCCCCTGCCCCATCTCCGCTATGTCACCACCGCAGGGGGTAAACACCCCATGTCACTGTTGGAAAAGCTGACCGCTCTATTTGCGGAATCTGACCTTATCATTATGTATGGCTTAACAGAATCCTTCCGCTCCAGCTACCTACCTTTTAGTGAGCTGTTTAAACGCCCAGGCTCCATCGGCAAAGCGGTTCCTGAGGTTGAGCTTTTGGTGGTCAATAAAGAGGGCAACCCCTGCGCGCCAGGGGAGATTGGTGAACTTATTCATCGCGGGGCATTTGTTACCTATGGCTATTTAAACAACCCGGAACGTACCGCTGAGAAGTTTCAGCACCTGGCCACCGGCGGGCCAGGTTGCCTACCTGAAATTGCCGTGCGATCCGGAGACTTGGTTTCCATGGATGAAGAGGGTTACCTCTATTTCCATGAACGGGCAGATACGCAAATTAAGTGTAGCGGATACCGAATTAGCCCTTCTGAAGTGGAGGAAGCGGTATTGGCTGTACCGGGCATTAAGCAAGTTGCAGTCTTTGGCCAGCCATCGGAGATGTACGGTGAGGTCGTCGTGGCAGCCTATGCAACTTTTGATGCAGAGCCCATGCCCTTGCCGCACTTAAAAAAGGCCCTGATCCACACACTGCCTTCCTATGCAGTTCCTCAATTTATTCAACACTACACGGCACTACCTACGACGGCCTCTGGCAAAATTGACTATCCGGCACTGAAACAACATGCCGAACAGTTGGATGCTAACCAGGCCATTTAGGAGTGCCCATGCAACAGCAAAAACCCACACTGCTACTTGGAGGACTCTCTGGCGACGCCCACTCTGTCGGGTTGAATATCCTGCGCCAAGCCCTCAGCCATCATGGTTATCAGGTCAACTACCTGGGGCCCCAAAGTGCCTTGGAGGATTTTTTCCGTTGGGCACCCAGCGCCCATGTGATCATGGTATCCAACATGGATGGCCACGCCGCGCACTATCTGCGTTTATTCCCTGAATTACGACGCCAGTACGGTCAGCACAAAGCCACCCCTTTGTGGTATTTGGGCGGTAATTTAACCAGTGGTGATGAAGCTGGTGCTGAGCAGCACTTCATGGAAATGGGCTTTCATCGGGTCTTTCCTAAATTTGTGGATATTCAAAAAGTCCTTTCTCTCTTAGAGGAGGATATGCATCGCCTGGGCACGCCAAGACTTGGACTCAACTTCCAACCTCAAAAAAGTGCCCAGCTGCATACGGTACCCAGTGAAGAAAAGCTGATGGACCTACAGTGGCTGCCCAAGCGCAAGGATGTACTACAGTATTGGAAAACTGGCCAAGGGGCACGAGATTGGGCAGAGAACTTCGGCTTCCTTAAGCAAGCCCCCTCTTTTCCAGCCCTACAACAGCGGGTGAACCAAGGCCAGCACAGTATACTGATCCAGCCACGCTCAGGCGTTGGCAACGCCCAAGAGCAGATCGATCTGTTCCAGGCCTTTGCCAACCGGGGGGCCCATGTTCTCTCTTACCAAGTAGACTCCCTGACACGAAACAATGATTACTTGGGGGTTGATGAACTGTTAAAGGATGCGTATTTAAAAACATCCAGCGTGCTTAACGGCTTTCCCCTGATCAATCACGGTGTACCCACCCTTCGGCGCATAAGCCAACAGGTCGCGACCCCCTTGCAGTGCCGCCACAGCACCCGCTACCCGGAACTGTTGGCCGAAGTCTCCTACGCAGGGGGAGTTACCGCGTTCGAAGGGGGGCCTATCTGCTATAATATTCCTTATTTCAAGGATTATGCACTGCAAGAGGCCATCCATTGCTGGCAGTATGTAGACCGGCTAACCGGCCACTACTACGAAAAAGCTGGGATCGTGTTGGATCGGGAATTTTTTGGCACCCTTACCGCCACTTTAATCCCCCCCTCCTTAGCCATTACCACCTGTATTCTTGAGTCTATTCTAGCAGCCCAACAAGGGGTGAAGTGTGTCTCTTTAGGCTATGCCGAACAGGGAAATCGCATTCAGGATGTTGCGGCCATTCGTACCATGGCGCAACTGGGGCGTAAAATGTTGGATAACCTGGGCTATCATGATGTTCAGGTTAATACCGTCTTTCATCAATATATGGCGGCCTTTCCGCTGGACCCCAATAAAGCCCGTGAATTGATTTTACAATCCGCCGTCACAGCGGGTTGCTCTGGGGCGACCCGTATGTTGATCAAAACGGTGGCGGAAGCTTTTAAAGTCCCCAACAAGACGGATAATCTAGAAGCCATACGCTTGGCCCAGGCCGGGTTGCAGATGGCGCAACGTGTTGAACTGGACCAACACGCGCTACACCACGAAATGTCGATTATCCAGCAGGAGGTCGAGTCGATTTTTGATGCCATTGTGCTGGCTGGCAATGGCAACCTGATCGAAGGTATCATTAAGGGATTTCAAAGAGGGTTGCTTGATATCCCGTTTGCCCCCAGCATTCATAATCAGGGTAACGTTCTAACCGCCCGCGATGTTGAGGGAGCTGTACGTTTTTTGGACTGTGGCCATTTACCCTTTAGCAAGGATCTTAAAGCCTTTCACCGGGAGCGCATGAACCAGCGCCGTCGACAGGAGGGCATACGCCATGATAAAGAGAGCTACCGACTGGTGGAACAGGATGTTCTACAGGTTGCCCGTGGCCAATATACGCAGTGGCCTTTAAAGGGATAGAGCAAACACGATGTTTTTTTTCACCCTCATACCCAACGGCTTGTTATGACCCCCACCTACTCTGCAACCAACGGGCACGCACAGTGGCGCCACTGGGATCTGACCCATTTGGCTGAAACCTATGGCACCCCCCTGTTTATTTATGATCAGACGGTCATCGCCCGACAGTTTGAGACCCTGCGCACCCACCTGGGGGATAGCCTGGATCTGTTTTTTGCTGTCAAAGCCAACCCCAACTTAACCCTGTTGGGCCATATGGATGAACTAGCAGATGGGTATGACATCTCTTCCGGCGGTGAGCTCCAACAGATACTCCGTGCAGGTATTGAAACCACCCATTTAAGTTTTGCTGGCCCCGGAAAAACCGATCAAGAGCTGGAACTGGCCATTCACAGCGGTGTGGGTTTTATCAGTTGTGAATCGGTCCGTGAGCTACAACGTATTGACCTCTTAGCCCAAAAATTGGATAAAAGGGCCAATGTTGGTCTGCGCATTAACCCCGCCCGTAAAGCCCGAGGGTTTGGGATCATGATGGGGGGTAAACCCTCTCAATTTGGGGTGGATGAAGAGGTTTGGCCAAGCTATTTCGAGGCCTTGGCACAGACAGAACGCTGTGACTTTAAAGGGATTCACATCTACTCTGGCACGCAGTCTTTAGATCCGGATGCCTTAGTCGATAATTTTAATGATATTTTACGCTTAGCGACGGATATTCAACAGCAAAGCGGTCATACCATTCAGTGGATCAACTTTGGTGGTGGTTTTGGTCTCTCCTACTATGAAGATCAAGAACCACTGGACTTGGCTGATCTAGGCCAACGTCTACGGGCCAGCATGGCCCAGTTCCGTCAACAACCAGGGTGTGCTGAGGTCCGGGGAATTTTGGAGTTTGGTCGTTTTCTGGTGGGGGAAGCAGGTCTCTATGTAACCCGTGCAGTGGATGTCAAACATTCCAGAGGACAACGTTTCTGTGTACTGGATGGCGGGATGAACCATCATCTGCCAGCCAGTGGTAACTTTGGTCAGGTTTTTCGACGTAATTACCGCATTAGTAACCTAAGCCGCCCACCGGCAGAAAAACAGGAATCCACGACCTTTGTCGGCCCCATCTGTACCACCATTGATGTGATGGGGCTGAAAGTACCTTTTTCGACCCTTGAGGAAGGGGATTATATCGCCGTTCACACCTCAGGCGCTTATGGTCTAACCTGCAGCCCTCTATTTTTTCTCTCACATGAGACCCCACGAGAACTGCTATTGCTTGAGGATCAAGTTCTGCTTATTCGAGAAAGTATGGAAGCCAGTATCCTCAACACTGAGACTGCGCGTTAGAGTCATGGAGCCTTTTTGGCAGCAGATTAAAGCCGAGCAAACCACGCTATTGATCACCAACCCCGGTCAACAGTTAGGTACAGCCCCACCTACGGGTGTGACGTACCATACCGTGGATGAAAACCCCCTACCTTTTGCATCTGAGCAGTTTGATCAGGTCATTCTATGGCGAGCAACCCAAGCCACACCCTGGCCCCGAGCCCTACTACAAGAAGCCGCCCGAGTGACGAGAACAGGGGGATATGTCACCCTTTATGCACAAAATCGTATTGGCTGGCCCCGTCTGTTTAATCCTGTAAACTGGCTAAAAAGAGCCCGCGCTCTATTGCGTTATCTGGGCGTTTCTGCCCCTAAGACACGACAGAGACAAACCTACCTTAGCCTGCCTCAACTTCAGCAATTATCCCCAGATCTGGCGCTTGGTCCGGCCACCATCACCTGCCGTTTGGGGCGTTCCTGGCACACCTACCATGCAAGCCCCTTGCACAACCGAGCAGCTGAGTTCTGTTTAACATGGCCCAAAGAGAGACTGCCAGAACGGATAAAAACGACCATTTGGCAATCACCCAAGCAGTTCTGCCAAACGATGCTTCAACAGTATCAGCCGTGGTTCCACCCAGAATTTCAACACATCACCTCAACCGAACTGCCCCTTAGCCAGATTAAAGGACCTGTGCTACTACTGGCGCCACATCCCGATGATGAACTGGTGGGCAGTGGGGGCACATTACTGGCTCTGCGTGCGCATGGCGTATCCGTTCATGTACTGCATATGAGCCATGGGAGCAGTGCCTACGGCACCTCAGATTTACCCATCGAACGCCGTAAGACAGAACGTTTAAAAGAGGCTGAACGGGTTGCCCAACACGCGGGTTTTATTTTCCATAGCTGGCCTGATGTCAGCGATGGCACCCTTTGCTCAGACAACCAGCTTCTGCAAGATCGTCTTGAAGATTTAATCGGTGCTATTCAGCCCCAGACCCTCTTTATGCCACACCCAGCCGATCACCATGAGGATCATACAGCGGCAAGCCAACTGGCGGTACAAGCGTGTCGAGCCCTTAACCCTCAGCACCGACCACAACTGTTAGGGTATCAGGGGTGGGGAACCATCCCGCCCCATTACTACGTTGAGATCACCCCCTACCATGCACAACAGATGGCCCTGCTACACCACTACTACACCGCACTTAAGCCTGTAGACTATATAGAGCAAGTAACCCATTGGCAGGCTTACTATGGGTTAACGCTTGTAAAAAAACCGGTTTTAATAGAAATCTTTGCCCCCATAGCATGGGATGGAGAGTCGGCATGAGCCCAGCTTCAAAACCTGTGATTACCATCGAGCCAGCCAGCCTGAGCATGCGTGCAGAGATTCTTGATTTTTTAGCCAAGGGGTTTGAACTGCCCTCCCCTTATAATCAAGACCCTGCCGCTTTTTTTCGCTCATTGATCTATAGTCCATGGTTGGAGAAGCAGCAGAACCTAGGCATGGTTCTGCGTGTGGATCATGCGTTACAGGGCTTTATTGGGGCCATTGTGGCCAACCGCCCTCTACAGGGTCACTCTGTCGCGGTATGTAATACCACCACATGGCTGATCACCCCTGAGCATCGCAAATATAGCTTAGGGCTTATCCAGGCCCTCTTTAAAGCCTACCCAGATACCCTATTTACCTCTTTAACCCCCTCACCCATTTTTTCCCAATTGGCGGGGTTAATGGGCTTTAAAGCGTGGGATAGCGGCATGACCCTTATCCCTATTCTCAACTGGCGTCGTCAGGATTGGGCCAAACCTCATCCCAAGATTATTCTTAATCCTTCTAAAATCATGGGGCATCTGGATCAAGCCAACCAACAGCTGTTCTCTGATCATCTTAAGGAGGGGGGTGTAGGGGTGCTGATTATCGAGGGGGAACAGCAACTGTTTACCATTCTACTGCGTAAAGCCCATGGGGCATCTGGGCGTGGGGATGTGATGCATGTGAGTGATATCGAACGGTTCAACCGCTGGCTACCTTGGGTAAGCCTAGCTTGCTGGTGGCAGCTTGGGGTCTCAAGAATAGCCATTCCCCAGCGATGGTTTACCCGGCAAGAGGGTCTGGCATGGGAGTATATGGAGAAGCACATTCTCTATAAGGGTAAAAACCTACCCGCACCTGAAGCGTTGGATATGCTGTATACGGAGAGCTTTAGCAATGCACGCATGGACAGCTTGCAAGGAGCCTCGCCATGGAAAAAGAATACAGCGAGACTGTTTGCGCTGGGGGTTGCGGTTAAAGCCCGCATCAAAGCTTTCCGTCGTTAGCGTTTGGCCAGCCACCCTAGCATATGCTTATGGAGCAGGGTGGCTTGGGTATAATCCCCCCACGCGTCACGCACCCAAAAACGTCCAGCTGCCCCCATCTTTTGCATGGTTGCGGGGTTGTGGGCCAGTTCAACCAGAGCCTTGGTTAATCCATCCACCTGCCCTGCGGTATAGATCAACCCCGTTTCACCATGGCGGCATGTCTCCCCTAACCCCCCACACGTTGAAACCACAATAGGTAACCCCATGGCCGAGGCCTCCAGAGGGCTCAACCCCAACGCCTCTTCAGACCCTTGCTCTGTCGCATGTGAAGATTGCACAAACAGATGAGCCTGCTGCATGGCATGACAGACCTCTGCATGACTTTTTGCCCCAAGCCACTCAATACGATCCTCAATACCCAGCTCTTCAGCCTGTTGCATAAGGGTTGTACGCATGGGGCCATCCCCAATCACAGACCACTGCCAAGGGAAGTCCAAGGACTTTAAAGCCTGTAAGGTTACCCCATACCCTTTAACAGGCACCAAGCGCCCAACACTGATGATTTTAAGCGGGGTCTGCCCCAATTGATAAGGCTCTGTTTGTTGATCTGCCTGAATAAAGTGGCGATTCACACCGGGTGTAATGCGATGCAAATAAGCATGGCGCTTGCTAGGCAGCCACTGCTTTAATAGATCCATAAGGTAATAACTGGGGCAAAAGCCACCTGCTGCATACTGAGAGAGTTGGCGCAGCAGTAGACGATGCCCCCACTGTCGCCCTAGCGTATGTACATCAACACCGTGATAGTGCACCCCCCAAGGCTGAGACAACCTCTTAAGTAGAGGAAGTAGACGGCCAGCCTGTTGGGCAAAGTGCACCAAAAGGGCATCAGGCGCTACATCTTCTACCATCTGTTGCCATGCATGTTGAGTCTGAACATCCACCCCATAAGGGTTCTGCCACCATACCGTTTTCACGACTTTAGCAAGTCGGCGTATGCCACCAGAGGGCCGAGTAGCAATAGGGGTTGGAACAACCCGAACCTCAAAGGCATTCAGAGATACAGGGGATGAAGGAAGGCGTTGTGTGGTGGCAAAAACCACCTGCCACCCTAACTTTTTTAGTGCTTGAGCCTGTACCAGAATAAATATTTCAGAAGGTGGTAACAGACGCTCCACAACCACTAACAACTTAGGCATGGGTAGACCTTACCGGTATGGAAGCTAAGGTTTGCAGCCTATCTGTTTTAAGCATGCGCACCATGCCGATACAAACGCCACCCTCCCCAGCCAAGGAGTAGAACAGGAATGATCCATTTCAAATAATAAGCGGTAATCTCCATACGGTATTTCCATATACCGACACGCCGGCCATACTCTTTGGGGCCTGCATAAATACGGTTACCCTGCGCATTATAAAAAGCTGTAATACGGGTTGCCTCATTAGGCTCAACACCTGCTTTAAGGTAGTACGCCAACGCCAAAGCCGGTTCTTTTTGCAACTGTGCCAAGCTTAGCGGCATAACCACACCATAGTCAGGATCGAGCGTCCACCAGCGACCATCCGCATGTTTGCCACTGGCCACAACATGCCCGTCTAACCCAATAATACGTGACTTAACCCCTTGTCGCTCTAACACGCCTGTGAGTGCAATCGCACTTTGGGAACAGAGCCCAACCCCACGCTCTAAAGCTTTATCGGGATTACGGAATTCATACCCATCAAACATTTGAGGCAAGACAAACTGCCCGAACCACAAAATCCAATTTTCTGTAAAGGGTACAACGGGCGCCGAGCCATGTAGCATGGCTTTATTGACCAAAAGGGTGGCACGCGCCATCTCTAACTCACCCGCTGCAGGTGGGGTTTGCAGCTGTGTTAAGACATCAGCCTGTGTTAAGGAGCGGGCCATACCTGGTGCCACGGATGAGGCCGGTGCGTCGGGGCTACGTAAAGAGCTTCCCAAGCCCAACAGGTTGGCCAATAAAAGAGCCCCCCCCACAAGCGTCAACACCATGGATTTCATGCCATACCCTGACCGCGTCATTCAATCATCCCTTTTTTAACATCCCCACACCATTCAGGCCTTGGCCTCATTGCAATAATTATACGTCATCCCGCACAACAAACTAGAGATAACCTGCTTTTTCAACGCATATACCTGCGCCTGATCGTACATGTCACGACCCAACAAACAGCCAATCCACCCCTAACCTGGTTCTTTCATAAAACAGTATGCTTAGGTAGCCCCAAGCAAGTTAGAGCCAGATACAGGATAAAATCCATCGGCAAGTATACACAGCTCTTCTATGCGCCCATGATTTTGTCCTGTAGCACAAGCCAACGCACAGCATGGCACCGCCTAACGGTGATGCTTAAGAACAGGTCCAGACTAACCACCGAACCAGAATATTTACAACATAAACGGCCATGGGTGGGGAAGATAGACAGTAGACTGATTTCGATACAAGCCATTACGCCACACACAACGGCTGGGGCAACCGACATCCACAGGCCGCCCAGTAGATTATGCCTTCATGATCATAGGGGTTAGGCAGGTCTGATCGGATGGTCCAGGAAGAGCACGATCCAACTAGAGAGACGGGAACAAGCTAGCAACACACGTTAAACATGAAAAAAAATGCTTTTACCATAAATGTAGAAACATAGATAAACACTCAAACACAGCCTACGGATTGAGTGAAGAGAAGCGGCTGATCGAATAACCTCACAGGGACCTTACACGTTACAGGGTCATGTTCATGGTACATAGCCTTTAAGAAGCCAAGCACCCTGACCGCCTTCCCCAATACACCAAATATCCATAAGCAGCGTTTGGTATCAGCCCCCTGCCAGTTTGACTGTCAGCCCCTGCTTTTTTAAAAATGCCAGTACATGCTCACGGTGATCGCCCTGGATCTCAATCACACCATTTTTAACGGTGCCACCCGATCCACAAGCTGCTTTAAGCTGTTTGGCCATTTTCACCAAGGCTGCTGAATCTAGAGACAACCCTTTAATGAGGGTAACCCCTTTACCTTTTCTGCCTTTGGTTTCACGGGATATCCTAACGATACCATCACTTGGAGGTTGCTGCTTTTTGCGCGCACAGGAACACTGCTTGGCCACCTTGCCACAGCTCGGACAGATACGCCCCTGTTCCGTCGAGTATACAATGCGATCTTTCATACGTTTAAGCGCCTACCCTACGCCTCGACATCTACCAATCTTTGGTTAAGCACGGCCATGCGTCACCTCTAAAACAACAGATTGATGGGGAAAGGGGGAATCCCCCCCCCTCCCTTATTTCTTATTATTCATAGGTGCAGAGATATGCGGTATCAACCTCTACCTTTAATTGAAATGTTTTATTCGCATCTACTTGAAAGGATTGATTTTGAGTAAATGTCTGCCAATTTTCCTGATCCGGTAGTTTAACGGTTAGAGCCCCGCTAACGACCGTCATTGTCTCTTTTTGTGAGGTTCCAAACTCATAACGACCAGGCACCATAACACCCACCGTAGCGGGTAGAGTTTCGGTCTTAAAACCAATAGATTTGACCGAGCCATTAAAGTACTCATTCACTTCTAACATGATCTCACCACTATCTTTATCACGCACAATACGAACAGAAGAAAAGCCACCTCCTGAAAAACGGTTAGGCTTTTTTAACAAACTCCGACTTGAGCATCATGGGCCCAATTCCGGTAATTTTACAATCGATGTTATGGTCACCCTCAACAAGACGGTTGATCTTAACCTTGGTACCCACTTTTGCTACGGAAGAGGTCCCTTTGACTTTCAGGTCCTTAATCAGGGTCACAAAGTCACCATCCTGCAGGCGGTTACCATGAATATCTTTAACCACCAACTCATCACTCTCATCTGCAGCTTGGTTAGGGGACCACTCATGTCCACACTCTGGGCAAATCAGAAGTTCACCATCTTCATAGGTAAAGACGGACTCGCACTGGGGACAGGGGGGAAGTGTCTCACTCATCGTCATACTCTTACTGGTTTGGTCCTGGTTAATGGGTGAGCCCTACCCAAACGTAAGGTCACAGCTGTTTTGTATACCAGCGCAGGATAGTAGCTGATTCCACGAAAGGCAAAAAGGATTCACTGCCTACTCTTAAGATCTGCACACTCAGGTAGAGCCTGACATAAAAAACCCTAACTAAGATTGGGCCCCCCTTAGGCGGAAAAGCCCTATTAGGGTTGGCCAGCCCCTAGGCGGTACAAACGAACCGAACAATCTAAACAAAAAATCGTAAAAAACGCCGCAACTGAAACAAGAAAGAAACATGTGCGACAGCAGCTGTAACAAGTGCTCGGCTTATGGCCAAATACTATCAGAAACCCGGTTTAACCCCCTTCTGTTACAGTTACCTTACATATGTGATACAAGTGCTTACACTTGTTTATAAGAATATACTACTATTCTGAAATAGGTTCTGTCATGATGCTTCTCAACACAGCAAACAACGCCAACGGGTTCGAGTCGATGTCTGCGAGTAACACGGTTTGATGGTTGGCTTAAATAACAATTTTTTCAAATTCTGATGGAGAAAGATCATGCGTAACAAAAAAGCTCTTTTCTTGGCCCTGGCTGCTTTCACTGCTATCTCTGCTGCTTCTTTGAGCGATGCTGACGCCTTCTGGGGTCCTTGGAACAACAACGGCTTTGGTAATGGTGTTGGCAACGGTAACGGTGCTGGTAACGGTTCTGGCAACTTCGGCATGAACTTCAACATGAGTGGCAACGCCAACGCTCAAACCGCCGCCAATGCTTACAACGCTTACAATGGCTACAACGGTTACGGCCACCCTGCACACCCAGCTTGGGCTTATGCTCCTCAGGCTCCTGTTGCACCTAAGGCCCCTGAAGCACAGAAGTAAGGTTTAATTTAACCTACACAGGTTAAAGCCTATAAAAAACGCCGCGAGATCTCTCTTGCGGCGTTTTTTTGTTCGGGTCACCAACTATTGAACGGGTAAGGTCAGTAATCGTGTATGTGGCGACGTACCATGCACGGTATCCCCTGCTTTAATTAAAACTTCCGCATAACGTTTAGGAATCTTCACCCCATCTAATGAGCGGGTAAAAGGCTGTTCCTTCACATGGGGGTGCGCCAACTTTCGTTCACCCAACTTGTGTAGACCATCTGGCGTCCACACCTCCCACCGATTGGCATAGTGCTTCCAGCCTTGATCTTTGTGTTGTAACGTGACCGATAAGGTAAAAAAGCGCGCCTGTCCGTCACCTGATTGTGGTTCAAAATGGGCTTTGGCTTGAACCACTGTAACGTCCCCAGCATGGAGGGGCATGTTCGATAGAAAAAAAAGCCCCCCTGATAAGGCAACCACAACCCTTTTTTGCCAGACCATCATAAACGCCCTCCTCCATTTCAGCCCTTTTATGGGCTCAGCGAGGCGCAGCCTCAGCCATTATCGACCAATCATACGGCGTAATAACAGGCGAATGGCCACAAAAGCCCCACGTAACAGAGTACGTTTGCCTGATGGACTTAGTGACACCTTTACACCAAACAGGCGTAGCACAAACCAGCCTACGGCGAGGACAATCACAAGAATAATGGCAAGTCGTATCAGCAACACCGTTCTCCTTACCTATTAACGCTAAATGCTAAGCTCCATGCTTAGAGCCACCAACCTTTTAACACGCAATCGCACACGCTACGGCCGAATATCTTGAGCGACAACACCATGGCTCATGTACCTACACAAGACCCCAGTCAGTGTCGGCCCTGATCAACCACTACATTTTAACACGGCATCCAACCTGCCAATCTCATATGAGTTTGTGCAAAAAACGAGGTAAGGTAGCTCCCCCTACGCCAAACCAGCCGACCCCTAAGGATTATTGATACGGTGCCTGGATCGGTTTTTCCCAAAAAAGGGCATGGCCAGCCTCAGGATCCAGGACATAATCCGCAAAGCCAAAGCTTTGATAGCTGGATTTGGCAACCGTATTTTGACTGAGCACCTCCAGCGTCAGTTTACAACACCCTTGTGCGCTTGCGATGCCCTCAATTTTTTCTAGCATTTGCCGACTAATGCCTTGCCCTCTGTAGTCAGAACGCACAAAGACATCATGAATATTCATTAAGGGTTTACAGGCAAATGTTGAAAAAGCCTCAAAACCATTAAGCAAACCAACGGCCCTACCCTCTATATAAGCCAAAACTGTATAAGCATCCCTACGTTTGGCCAAAGAACCAACCAAATGTTTCAAGACATCATCGCTTAAAGCCTTCCCTCCACCCATAGGATCTTTGGCATAGAGGTTAAGCAAGTAAGGGATGTCTCTCTGATGTTGCGTGTTGGCATAATCTGCTTGTACGATCTTAAGACTCATTCTACCCCCTTTTTTACCCCTAACCTATCATCTTGAATGACATGAGATTTGGCCACGGCCTGATGTGAACCCTAAATAGATCGTCCCATACGCCCTATCAACACTTGGTTTTTAATAAAGAGAACGACAGAGAGCCCGACCATGCACCAAGCCTACCCTATTTTATACAGTTTTAGACGTTGCCCCTATGCCATGCGTGCCCGGCTGGCACTCTTTACCAGTAATGTAGTGTGTGAACTGAGGGAGGTGGTGTTAAGGGATAAACCAGCTGCTTTGATCGATCTCTCCCCCAAAGCGACGGTACCCGTTTTACACCACCCAAACGGCGCAGTGGTGGATGAAAGCCTAGATATTATGTTATGGGCTCTGGAACAGCATGATCCCCAAGGTTGGAAAAAGCCTGACATGTCTGAAATGTTGAAATTAATCAAAAGGAACGACCAATCGTTTAAACACCATTTAGATCGGTATAAATATCCTGACCGCTATGAAAACACTGACCCTTTGCAGCACCGTATGTTAGCACAAAGCATTCTGCAGCACCTTGAACAGCAACTCCAAAACACCCCCTACCTATTGGGGAATGCCCCCTGCTTAGCAGATTTTGCCATTTTACCTTTTATCCGCCAGTTTGCTTTTGTGGATAAAGCCTGGTTTGACAGCACCCCCTATACCGCCCTACAGCACTGGCTTGCCACTTTTTTAGAATCCCCTCTGTTTACAGCAATCATGCAAAAATATGCACAGTGGCATGAAGATGACAGCCCGGTATATCTGCCCACATTGCCAAAAAAGTGATCTCCAACGCTATCGTAGATCACCAAAGATATGTGGTCCAACAGGCCTCTGTCACCATCCTCATTTCATGAAACACTCCGCTCTATGGGCCGTACACACTCGATTTGACACAGCTCTTTAACCACACCTATGGGTCACCCCTTAAACAGGTTCCGCCTTGAGCTGATTTGAGTTCTCTTTTTCTCTCCTCCCAGTAATTTGTGTTTACGCCTGTTCTTTACTTATGACATAATCTGCAACGTTTTAAGTTAGAAAAATAACAAAAAATCTCCTGGGGTTTTTAATCCCTATTTGTATATTTTTTCAGACTAAATCATCACTATTGATAAATATCAATATTTTACACAGAAGTTTTATACATAGAGATACAGTACTTTATACAATCTTATAAAAACCCATGAAATGACATTTTGTCATATGAAGCACAAATGAAACCTATCTTTTTGACTTCCTGATAAAAATCAAAAAAAGAGATTGCAGTTTCCTGCCCCGTGTAACATTATATGGCAGTTACAAAAGGATATATTTTGACACTTTCTTGATAGATTTAGATATCATTTTCAAGTCTGTCATACCATCGTATAACGAAACTTTTAAAGCTGGATATTGGACCTAAACACAAGCGATTTTCTGTCTAGATTCTATGTATACGCGTTGCGGTCAGACAATCTGCTCAGGCACACATTCCAGCCAACTTAAAGACAAACATAAATGCTAGTTTGTCATACATGTTATAATCGTGATTTAAGAGGAAACCATGCGCACGCTCATTAAACTGTTCACTGCTTTGTTAATGTTGTCATCGGTCACAGCTCACGCGGGGTCTCAAGCCTCTTTTCCTACAGGCTGGGAAAACTGGCCCGTCCTGGGTGAAGGCACCATTCTTGGTCAGAGCAGTAAAATTCCTGCCTCTTTGCCACCCATCGTTATCTCTACCGTCGAGACCTACAACTGGGTCAATGATGGCGCTGGAAGCAGCTATGATGTCCGGATTGTCCCCAGCAAACCTAAACGTGCTGAATCCTATGAAGATGGGCCAACAGCTGTCTTGAACCTAAAAGATATCAAGGTTCTACTGGTCACTGAGCACTTTCTTGGGGAAGCTCAGTACGGTGCCTTTACCTATGATGGTAAAGATATCACAGCGGCCCACCCCTCACTGGATCCAAAGGTCTGCCAAGAGTGCCATTCCGGTTTTTCCGACTACTGTCAAACTGGTATGTGCAACATGCGCTAATAGGTCGGTTGTGTAGCGTAGGCATATCGGTGCAAATAAACGCACATATATGCCTGCGCACACACCAAACGACCTTAACCCCACAGGCTGAACCCGCATAAAAGGCAACACTGATTCAGATAATCGGTATAGCCCATGGAGATTTCAATGGCTGATGCGTCTCAAACCCCGACTGCACGATTGACCCTGAGACAAACCATTTTATTAAGCCCTGTGGCTTTGTTGGTTTTGCTAAGCTTAGTTCTAGGGTTAGAACGTTACTATTCAGCTTACGATGGAGCTCTTCAGTCGGTGATCAACCAAAGCCGTATTGGGGCGCAGCCTATTCTTAACCGTGTGAGCAGTGCCATGGCTGGTGGTAACTATGCTCAACTGTTGACGAGCTCAGCCGACAAACTTTATAAGGCCAACCCAAATCTCCTTTTTTTCCAACTTTCAGGCAAAACAGACAATAAAAAAGAGCCTTTTGCTATTGTCTATGACGCTCAAAAAGGCGACACCTTTCGCAGCATACTGAACCCGGGCTATATCAGTGGCCTGCAACATAAAATGCGGGCCGCACAGCCTGCACTATTAAAGGCAGAGCCTGGTACACCTAGGCACACCAAAATTCAAGAAAAAATTGCGGAATGGGGCAGCGAAGTCGCCCTATACCGAAGCGAAGTTAAAAAGGCCGATGCTCTTTTAAAAGCCAACCAACGCCCAACCGCTCAGCAATTGGCGGGGGATACCGTCTACTTTGATCAAGAGCAACTGAAGCTTCATTTGATCTTACCAACCGGTAATAAGGGGGGGGGCTCCTTATGGATGGTTATCAATGTACAAGAGCTCAAAGATATGGGCACCCAGGTCTTTTATCAGGTTGCCCCTGCTAACTTGATCACCATGACCATCGCCGTGTTTATTTCATTGATGATCAGCAACCTTGTTGCGAACCGCCTAAAAAAACTACACAGCGTCATGGACCGCATTGCCCACGGTGAGTATGAAGCAACCATTCCTGATATGGACCGTGGGGATGAAATTGGTGGTATGGCTCGGTCACTGCAGGTACTTCGTCAGAATTCAGCAACCATGGTGGCCAACTCCAACCAAATGAGTGAATTGACCGATAAGGCCATGGAGAGTGCACGTCAAGTGGCCATGGCGGCCAACCAGGCCCGTGAAGCCGTTTCTCAAATTTCATCGGGTGCCATGACTCAGATGGATGCCCTGAAACAGGTTGCCGTATCTCTGTCGCAAAGCACACAGGCCATTGCTGAAGTTGCTGAAAGCAGCAAAATGGCTTCTGAACAGTCCCGAAATGTTGCCACCATGGTTGAAGATGGCAGCCAGATGATGATTGATCTGACGGGCATTGTTCGTGGTATTGCCGAAGAGAGCAGAAAAATCAATAAAATCTCTGACGATATCACACAAATTGCGAGCCAAACCAATATGCTGGCCCTCAATGCCGCCATTGAATCTGCCCGTGCAGGTGAACATGGAAAAGGCTTTTCTGTGGTGGCAGATGAGGTCCGTAAACTGGCAGAAGGTACGCGTAATTTGACCCAGGAGATCGGTGTCATCTTGGAACGCGCCAATGAGCAGGTACAACGGGGGGTTGAGATGTCGGATCAAGTGGCCACCAATATGGGGACCATTGGCGCCAACGCCCGACGTAGTGACAACCTAGTCACCGCCATTGCCACAGCGATGGAGCAACAACAGATGACCGTGGCTGAGCTGAATACCCGCGTCAGTGAACTGAACCGTATTGGTCAATCAAATGCTGCGGCATCTGAAGAGATTGATCAAACCATGCATAACCTTGTGGATATTGCCCGCCAAAGCAGTGAACAAATTAGCAGCATTGCAGAACAAGATCAGGAAACCGAAGAGCTATTGGCAGAGGCGCAAAGTGACCGCGGCAACTGATGGTCGATATCTACTGGTTAAAGCCGGTATCTACACCTATGCCATAAAGGTAGATCAGGTCGAGCTGGTCTGTGATGCCCTGCCAATAACCAAACTCCCCCTTCTGCCCCCCTACGTAGACGGCATGATCGCTGAACGAGGGGGAATTCGGCTTCAGGTTGAGTTAAAAGCCTATGCACAAGGGTGTATGGTTCAATGGAGAGAAAGCCCCCTGGTTTGTTATCGAGACGAATCAGGTTGGGGTGTTGCTCTACGCGTGGATCAAGTGATTACGATGGTAACGGGCCTGAGCACAGACCCGGATATTTCCCTCAGTGAGCCACAACAAAACCTGGGGAAGGCATGGATTGGATCCTGCCATTACCAAGATCAAATCATCTCAATACTTGACCTTAAAGCGATGGAAATTGCCGCCGTTGCCGGTGATAACAGCTTTATCGTGCCTGATGTTTCTGTCACCAGTCATAAACCCAGCCAGTTAGAGCAACGGGACCGTTTAATGGTCGTAGAGCTCAACCAAGAAGCGCTGGCTATTCCACTGACTGATATTATTGAAGTGATGCACTTGCCGACACTGCGCCATAATTTTCATGGCGCGCAGATGGTCTCGGGTTTCTTGGAACTCAGAGAACTGACCGTCGCAGTACTTGATCTTGGCTGGCTGCTCGGCAAACCGCCCTGCCCCTCCACCATAGAGCAGCCTCAGACCATACAGCCCGAAGAGCAAGCCCTGGTTATTGTACACCACCAAGACTTCCGAATTGGTCTGATCGTGGATCGTATTTTGGGTTTGGAAAACCCCCTAAGCACCACCCTCAGTGATTTCATGCGGGGAGAACCTGGCATCTCAGGATGTTATCAAAGATCTGGCGCCCTCCCTTTACCCATCATTGATTTGACAGCGTTAGAGCATATAGGGCTGATTGAGCACTTAACCGAATGGGGGCTTTCACAGACCGAAAGCAACTTGCATCAGCAAGAACAAACCCATCGCATGCTCTTTTTTGACCTTGGGGATGAGGGCTGCTGCATGAAACTTGAGAGTGCTTGGCGTATTTTACCGTGGAAAGAGCCCGATCCGGTGCCCAATTCTCAATTTGATCACCATGCGATTGAAGGGGTGATTAGCGTCGGTGAACAGGTCGTTCCTGTGGGCAACCCGCATAAACTCTTTGGTCTCTACAGCGATGGCCAAGCTCAAGCAGGTAGTCATATTATTGCGGGCGCCCCCCCCAAACTAATCGCCTTGGCTGTTCAGGGCACACCTAAAGTACATGCCGTTCCAGAATCAGCGATTGAACATCATCTGGAAGCACAAGGTGTTTTGGGTACCGTACGCCGAGAAGGGCGCCCCCATTGGTTGTTATCCAATGAAGTTTTGGCCGCTGGGGCCAACCAGGTAGGAGAGAGTGTATGACCCCCTACTCCATTTTGATTGTGGATGACTCCCGCATGATGCGAACCATCTTGCGTCAGCTGATTGAAGTGGATAACAGCACACTTCAGGTGGCGGGTGAAGCCGCCAATGGTGAAGAGGCGCTTGAGCAGGTACGCGCACTTAAACCCGATGTCATCACCATGGATGTCGAAATGCCCACCATGGATGGCATAACCGCTGTTCGTCATATTTTAGAAGAGCATGGAGAGAGTGCACCTCCCATTATTATGGTGAGCAGCCATACGTCAGAATCCGCCCATGCAACGGTTCAAGCACTCCGTGCGGGGGCTGTCGACTTTGTGTCTAAAAAGAGCAATGTAGCGGCGTTGGATATGAGCCGTATTGACAATGAGCTTATACCTAAGCTGCAAGCCTGGGCCAAAAGGCACAGAGAACAGCCTAGCCGCCAAATAGTCCAACAACGCAGCGTTGGACAGCCAGTCACCACCATCCCTGCAGACCCCCAACAACTGCTGGAGCACGAGCAACAGGGGCAACATCAACCCAAAGCCAATTTACAGTGTATCCTTATTGGTTCGTCAACCGGGGGCCCAGCAGCATTACCCGTTCTACTTAAAGAGATGGGCAGGCCCCGTGTTCCCGTCATTATTGCCCAACATATGCCTGCTACATTTACCAATAGTTTTGCCGAAAATCTAAGTTTTGATCTGGATTATCCCGTGGAAGAGGCCACCTTTAACACACCTCTGGACCCACAAACCGTCTATATACTCCCGGGTGGCCAAGATGCCATTTTGGCCCGTACCGCGGACCGGGCGGGTTTTCAGCTTAGGCCCAAACAACATGCGGGTAACTACCACCCTGCAGCCAACCTGCTTTTTCGCTCTTCTACCCTGGTTTCCAGCAGTGCGATTGGGGTTGTGCTTACAGGTATGGGGGATGATGGTGCAGAAGGCTTGGCAGATATGGCACGACGGGGGTTCCCCACGGTGGTACAGACCCCCCACACTGCCGTTATTTCAGGCATGCCTGACTCAGCCATTGCGAAGAGTCCGGGCAGCTGGATTTTAGATGTCGCCCACATCGGTCGACACTTGGCTAAATGGATGGCTAAACATTGCCACGGTCCATAGATCTACATGGAGAGCGTACTGTGTACCAATGCTCTTCAGGTTTGCGCCCCATATCCGACAAGCTATGGAAGGCAAACCTTTCAACCAATGGAACAGGTGATACCGTGAGTAAAAAAGTTCTGATCGTCGATGACTCGTTTATCATGCGAGCCATTGTAAAAGAGATTATCGAAAGTGATGACGACTTCTCTGTTATTGCAGAAGCTGAGAATGGCCGGATTGGACTACAAATGGTCCGTGAACACACACCCGACCTTATTCTTCTGGATATTGAAATGCCCGAGATGACAGGCCTTGAGATGCTTAAACGCCTGCGCCTACTGGGTAAATTCAAAACCATCATCGTCTCTTCAGTTGGCCAAGTTGGCTCTGAAGAAGCGGTACAAGCGCGTAAACTAGGCGCTGCGGATGTGATCGCCAAACCTTCAGGCGCCATGAGTCTGGATTTGGCAGATAAACGAGGCCACGATATTGTCGCCGCCTCCCGTGCAGCTCTGGGTCTACCTCCATTGGCTGGATAAGTCACGATAATGTCTGATTTCATTGAGAGTTTATGGCAGGAATTCTCTGCTGAGACAGAAGAGCATCTCGAGCAAATCGAAACCTATTTGCTCGAAAGCAATAGTCGAGATCTGGCCCATGATGAAATCGCCGCACTGTTTCGTGCCTTTCACTCCCTAAAGGGGCTTTCACGCGCCATGAGTCTTCATGCCATGGAGACGGTTGCCCATAATGCAGAGAATCTACTGGGCCTTGTACGCAATGGGACACTGCCCAACCTCACGGAGATTAATCCTCAACTGCTTCAATCTGTGGATGAACTGCGTGCATTACGGGAGTCTGGGCTGGAAACCCGATCAGACGGCCAAGCACCACAATCCTTTGTAAATACATTAGAAAAACTCTACACCTCTCTCAATGAACCCGCTACAGCCATCAAAGCGCCAGAACCAAGCACGGTTGCCCCCATAGAGGAACCTCAACCCCAGACGCCGACACAAACGCCCGAACAGGATTTGGCGTTGGATGACAATGATGAGATGATCAGCCTTTATGCTGAAAACCTCTCTGAGCAACTCCCCCTGCTACCCGCATTGCTGGAAGAGGATGCCCAAGCCCGCAACCAAGCCCGTCAATATGCGGAAGAGCTGGCCCACGGAGCTTCTGTTGTCGGTTTTGAAGGGTTATCGGATGAACTGTCTCAACTGGCCTGTTTAAGGGATGACAGTCCCCTTAGCCAGTATATTGATCTACTTCATGAAATTGGTGCGCAGACTGAACTAATTACAGAGATGACCGGCTTTGAAACCGGACAGCAGGCCTTCCTGCAGGCTGTAGCCAGCCCCTTATTTGAAGAGTTGGCCAAACAGGGCAACGGTCTTGCCGACTATTTACACGCGTTGGATGTCAACAATCCTAACCTTGAGCAAGTACGCGCACTCACCCCAGCCCTGACCCTACTCCACCGCCTCTGTGAACTGGTGGGTGCCCCACGCATGGGTGATATTTTCTTACGTATTGCAGAGCTGTTACGGAAGGTTGACGAAAGCCAGACCAGCATGGCCACAGCACTGTTAGAAGAGCTCTCCATACTGGCCGATGGTGTAACCCTGCTGGATCCAGAATATCCTGACCTAGACCCAGACATTGCCGATGAGTTGCTCAAACAGATCAAAGAGACCTGTGATGACGGGGAAACGGTACAAGCTGTCAGCCTATCAGCCGAGCCCACCCCTTTGTTTGACAAGCACCGTATTAATGATGAACTTGTTGCGGTTTTGACAGAAAGCCAAATACAAGAGATTGAACAGCATTTACGGGATGGTTGGCAGATCTATATTGTTCATGCCTTTTTAGAACGGGACGCCCACATAGCGCAGACCTTTGTAACTTGGTTGCGTGAAGTACTCTCTGTTACCAACCGTACGCTCTTTCAAGATGAAGAGACCGGGCTGGAATTTTTACTCATGACCCCCCACGGTCCAGAGCAGCTCAGCGGCATGTTGGCTGAAGTCGATGCCGACGGTAAATGTTTACACGATTTAAAACACATTACCCCAGAACACGCAGCACAGATTAGCTTTACACAAGCACCAAAGCCGGCTCAAGAGGCCGCCCCAAAAAGTAGCAGTGGAAATACCGTAGAGACAACCCTGCGTGTACGTGCCAGTACGGTCAACACCCTGATTGATCAAGCATCCGAGTTACTCACAGCGGTGAGTGGTTTAAACGAACGGCTGCATGATGATGCCGTACAGAGCAGCTGCAAGCTCGAGCAGACATCCACCCCGCTTTTGACCCAAATGCGTGATCAAATTCATCGCATCCACCGTGACCTGCGTCTCTTACATCAAAACACCCTTGAACTACGCATGGCACCGCTACAGTTCCTATATGGACGTCTAACCCGGACTGTGCACGATCTTGCCACGACACAAGAAAAACAGATTAAATTTGATAGCTCTGGTGGTGACGTTCGGTTGGATAAAAGCATTGTTGATAGCTTAAGCGATCCACTTCTACATATGGTACGTAACAGCTGTGATCATGGGCTAGAAGAGCCTCATGAACGGGAACAACAGGGCAAATCCGCTTTGGGTTTTCTATCTATTCATGCGGAACAACAAGGTGGCGAAGCTGTTCTTACCATTCAGGATGATGGACGCGGCCTAGATGTAGAGCGTATTAAAGCTAAAGCCATTGATAAAGGACTGGTTACCCCAGAAACTGCGACCAATATGACGGATGCCGAGGCCATGCGGTTAATATTGCAGCCGGGTTTTTCAACCCGTGAGGCGATCAGTGAGACCTCTGGTCGAGGTGTTGGTATGGATGTTGTCCTGACCACCATCACCCAATTGGGGGGTGCCCTACACATTGACTCCACGTTTGGAAAAGGCACCACGTTTACCCTACGTATGCCACTGTCTACCGCCATGCAGCGGGTTGTCATTCTTCGACAAGCTGACCAATTTTGGGCTTTTCCTGAAGATTATATGCGAAAAGCCTGTGTGGTCCCCCGCCAGCAAAAGGCCACGGTGCACGGTGTGCCAGGGGTAATGCTTGATGGACAGGATTTTATCCCTCTGGTTCCTTTGGGCACCATTGTGGGCGCGGAAATTTCACCGCCTCAACCCCAAGAGCAGGCACCATCCGTGACCTTATCCCTCATTATTCTAGGTCATGGTCAACAACGAATCGCCATTGAGGTTGATGAGTTTGTTCGCCGCCAAGAGCTTATGTTTAAAGAAGTTCACCCTGCATTGGCAGCCATTCCCTCTGTGGGCGGAGCTGGCGTTATGGGGGATGGTAAAGTGGTGATTATTCTGGATGCTCTGGCTGTTCTTGGGCTGGCGTTGGAGTATGCCAAAGCTTCGGAAGCGGTATCGTGAGCCATGCTTCTTGTATAAGTGGTCACTATTTATGTGTTCGTGCGGCGGATTACCGTTTTTTAATTCCGGCAACTTCTGTACAACATGTTGGCACACGAACAGCCCAAGCTGAAACCAGTAATGAGATGTTCATACAGCGTGAACAGGAACCCATTGAGCTTTCCACCCACTTTAGCCAGGGTTTAGCTCAATCAGGTGATGTGGCTTTGGTACTGTTTAGCCAAAACCAACATGTACGCCTGTACGTTGATGAGGTCGAAGGCATGATCCCGTTGGAAAACTGCCCGGTCTACCCACTGCCTATCAGTTTTTTTCAACTGACACAGTGGTTTGAAGGCATTATCAAACAAGGTGAGAATCTCTACCCCTTATGGAAAACCAAGACGTGACGACACAACCTTACTCCTTCACAGCTCTGGCTGAGCTGCTTTTACAGCTGGAGATCCGTACTGGTAATGGCAACCCCGCACATATTAACCGGGTCACCCATGCACTAAGTGAGCTCTTTGCTGTACAGTCCGGGCAGCTGGATCAACAGCCCGCTGAAAAGCTGAGACGTATTTTAGAGCCAGCTTTAGCCGCCGTTGAAGTCAGCAGTGGGCGCCTCTACCTTATGACGGATGCCGATATTTTCTGTTGGAGTACCAACGGTACACGTCTGAGCGTTCCCTCAACTACGGAACGGGGTATTGTCAGTGCGGTATGGGAAGAAAATGAGCCTCTTAAACTGGCCACTCCCCATGAAGATGAACGGTTTGATGCGGACATTGACCTGCCCACGGGAGAAGAGATTGATGCCCTGCTGGCTCTGCCCATTACCGACCCGGGTAATCGCAAAGGGGTTTTGATTTTAGATAATCCCCATCTGGATGAAAGCACCGAAGAGGCAACAACCCTACTCAAGATGGCCGGTGCCCTTGCCTTGGGCATGGTCGCACAGCTCAACCCAGAAAGTTTAAAAGCCCCACTCATGTTACAGGACATGGAGGATTTGGACCCGGAAGGCCGGGAACGAATGCACCAAAGCCTACAGAACATTCTGGAAATTGCGACAGATATTACAGAATCCCACGCAGGGCGTATTTACATCCATCGCCCAGAACATGATGCACTGGAGATATCACATACCAGTGGCACATCCGTTAAGCTAAAGCTGGTTCCCGAGTATTGGAGTCTACCTGGTTTTGTCTACGGCACGGGAGAGTGTGTTCGCCTGCGTGATGCCTATGATGACCCCCGTTTTGATCCCATTGGTGATCAACATAATGGCTACCGTAGCCGCAATGTGATGGTGGCCCCCATTGATGATGCCACAGGCAACCGGCTTGGTGTGCTGGAAGTCCTTAACCGTAAATATGGTGATTATTCACTGGTTGATGAAAAACGCCTACAGGCCATGGCCACCCAAGCTGGCCTCTCTGTGGGGAATTTGAACGCCCTATCTCAACTGCATACCTTAAAGACCAACCAAGAAGCTGTGCTACGCACCTTAACCAATGGTGTTATCACCGTTAATCCAGACGGCTTGGTCACCTACATCAATCCAGCCGCGAGCAAACTAACCCGTGTCACCTTGGAGCCAGAGACACACATTCCTCTGGCAAAACTTTTCTCTGGTATGAATGAGTGGTTGGTCGAGGAGATTCTCAGCGCTCTGGAGAGTGGAGAAGAGAAACAGCTACAGGAAGCAGACTACGACGTTGGTACCGAAGAGTGGCTAACCCTCAATATCAAGCTAAAGTCACTCTACCATGAACGAGGCTTCCAATCCGGGGTGGTTATAACTCTGGAAGATATCACCCGAGAGAAGAGCATTCAGCGCACCATGGTGCGCTACCTGGATGGTGAATTGGTTAAAAAACTGGCTGAAGAAGATGCCAACCCGCTGTTACTCGGTCAGCAAACCGATGACATCAGTGTACTCTTTTCGGATATCCGGGGCTTTACCTCTTTGACCGAGCGCTTAGGCCCGGAAGAAACCGTGGCCATGCTTAACGAGTATTTCTCCTACATGGAAGATGTGGTCACCAACCATAAAGGTATGGTGGATAAATATATTGGTGATGCTGTTATGGCACTGTTTGGCGCCCCCAATCGTGCGGGCCAGGACGCTGACAATGCCGTACAGTGCGCAGTAGATATGCAGATTGTGCTAAAAATGCTCAACGCCCGCCGACAAGCTGCAAAAAAAGAGCCCCTAACCATTGGTATTGGGGTATCAAGCGGGTCGGTCATTACTGGTAATATTGGTTCCAGTAAGCGTATGAGCTACACCGCCATTGGTGACCCGGTTAACCTTTCTGCGCGTATTGAAAGTTTAACCAAACTCTATCGGTTAGATGTCATGATCTGCGGTAATACGCTGTCTCAATGCCAACGTGAGTTCAGAAGCCATTGTGTGGATATCATACGGGTGCGGGGCCAACATATGCCCACTAAGATCTTTGCCATCCATGACCACCACACCGAACAATCCGAAGCCATTGACGCTGCCATGGAGAATTATGAAATTGCTTTTGAAGCCTACCGCATAGGTAACTGGGACCGGGCTGTACGCTACTTCCAAAATGCAGCGGAGGGAGAAATTCAGTATGGGCCGGCCATTACACTCTTATCACGGTGTCGCAACCTTATGCTCTCCCCCATGCCCAATTGGGATGGGGTATGGACCTATAACAGTTAAGGTCTGATCTATGTGCGCTTCATCCTCTGCAAAGCCAGAGAGCATCCGCTCTTTGAATGATCCGGTCCATCAACTGGCCAGTGCCTTGAATGAACGTACTGGCATTAAGGTAACCGAACAGGTCTTGAGCAAGCTGGAACGGGTCTTTGAAGCCTTACCCACAACCGTGGTCAGTGGTTGGATTAAACAACTGGAAGCACTACCCGGTGATCACTATGAGTGGTTATCCCTCATTGAGAACCTGACGGTCCATGAAACCTCCTTCTTCCGTGACCGCAACCAGTTAAAGTTTCTTGAAGAGACCATTATTCCCGAGCTCTTAGACCGTTTACAGCAGGCTGGGGGAAAAATTATTCGTATTTGGGTGGCAGGGTGCGCCACGGGAGAGGAGGTCTACACCTACTCCATGCTGCTTGTCACAGAGCTGATTAAACGTAATCTGGCTCAGTTTGATGCAACATCTGATCACATCATTTTTCGTGCAGGATGGGGGCTGGAAATCTTGGGGAGTGATATTTCCCGCCCCGTTCTGGTCCGGGCTGAACGGGGGCACTATCTGGAATTCCCCGGGCTCTCCCCTTTTCGTAACCTGCCCGAGAGACACCGTACTTGGTTTAAAGAAGCTACAGCCTCAGATGAGGTGGAACAAAGCAGTGTGACCGCGATCTATGCGGTACACACAGCCCTAAAAAAGCTCTGTCGTTTTAAACAACATAACCTCATGCACCCCATGTCTAGGGATGAAGATCTCTTTGACTTGGTTTCATGTCGTAATGTTCTTATCTACTTTACGCCAGAGGCTAAGCAACAAGTGCTGTCGCATCTATCCCAGCGCATCAAACCCGCTCATCACCTGATATTAGGTCCAACCGACCCTGCCCCCCATAGGTTTGAGAGCATTTGGGGGGATCAGGCCGTGGTCTACCGCAAACCCGCTTGAGCAGCCCATAAAACAGGGCAGATCTCCGCCATCTACTACAGGCCAAAGCAGCTACGGTAGAGTGGCGACTCTAGCATGGCTTAAAGCCCTGTTTAGAATGTATACCGGATTAAAAACCATCCAATACATGTTTACCAATCACCCGGCCACTCTCCTGCTGTTTATGGGCAACCGTTAGGGTTTCCGCACTCATTTTTCCCAGGTTATTGGTGACGGTTGAGATCAATGTTCCCTCATCAATCAATGCAGATACCCGATTGAGCAGTTTATGCTGCTGATCCATATCCTCCATTTGGAACATGGAACGTGCGAACATAAATTCCCAGCTAAAGCTCAGAGACTTAGGCTTTGCCGCTTTAATATCAACCGCCCCTGGATCATCAATCAGTGCCACATGACCACGGGGTTTTATCAGCTCCAATATGGCAGAAAAGTGCCCCTCGGTACCTGAAAGAGAGGCCACATAACGGGGCTCCAGTTGCAGGGCTTTGACCTGATCAACCAGGGATTGATGGTGATTAACCACATGGTCAGCCCCCATTTTTTTTACCCACTCAACCGTCTCTGGGCGCGACGCTGTGGCGATAACGGTTAAGTTTGTTAGCTTTTTGGCCAACTGAATAAGGATAGATCCCACCCCACCAGCACCACCGATAATCAACACACTTTCGCCTTGGCCATCGCCCTCTTTAAAGGCAAAAGAGTCAAACAAAATTTCCCACGCGGTAATGGAAGTTAAGGGAAAACCTGCCGCTTCAGAATAGCCTAGAGAGGCTGGTTTTTTCCCCACAATGCGTTCATCCACAACATGCAAAGCAGCATTGGTACCTGGACGTGTAAGATCGCCAGCATAAAAAACCTCATCACCGACGTTAAAAAGGCTTACTTCACAGCCAACGTGCTGAACAACACCACATGCATCATAACCAATGATTTTCATCCCCTGTTCTGGTGTCATATTGCTCCGAACTTTCACATCCACAGGATTAACGGAAATCCCCCGAACCTCCACCAGTAGATCACGAGGCCCCACTTCAGGCACCTCCGCCTCAAACGCAACGAGTGCATCTGTTTGGTCAATGGGTCCGGCATGCTTGTATCCAATGGCTTTCATATCACGATCTCTCTTGGTTATGTCGCTTACCGACTAAATACCGCACTTTGTATCGACGCGACCGAAGGTTCAGGCATAAGGGTTTTACCCTATGATCATATACACCCTTCAATATAACGACCCTCATACAGACAACAGACCAGAAGTCAGCCTATTATCTGTTTGCACAGCATTCACCGTGGCTGACCCGACATTACAGGTGCAGGTAAAAGCATCGCCACACTCTATTTTATTTTTTTATTGATAGACTGCAATCTATGAGAAATTATAAGCAGACCTGAAACATAAGTAAAATTGGTAATACTCATGCCTTCTACAAGCAAAACACATAGATCACCCTTTAAGCTTGAGACCGATCTAATCACGCTTCGTTCTTTGATAGCGGTTATTGATGAGGGGGGATTTTCTGCTGCGGCTAAGCGGATTAACCGAACACAGTCGGCCATTAGCCTACAAATTGCCAAGTTGGAGCAACGACTGAATACCAAACTACTGAAACGAACCAGTCGCACCTTATCGGTTACGCCCTCAGGTGAAACATTTGTCCGCTATGCCCGTCGGATAATTGAGCTGGCAGATGAAGCCATTCTGGCGGTCTCGGCCCCTGATGAAACCACAAGATTAAGGGTGGGGTTTGCCGAGTACCTTGTTCCCCAACACCTGCACACCTTACTGGCCCGTTTTCGTCGGGCGCATCCCCATTGCGACCTCAGTTTGGTCCTTGGATCTGGCGCCCCAATGATTGAAGCTCTGCAATCTAACCAGCTAGATGTTGTTTTTGCCGGCCCCCAACCTTATCAAGGAGAGGTACTCTGGGAAGAACCCCTGGTTTGGACCGGGACCAACAACCCTGTGGAAAATCCAGAGTCCCCCATAGAGCTTATTCTTATGCACCCCCCTTGTAGTTACCGGCAAATCGCCTTTGATGCTCTCGCCAAAACAGGTACCTCTTGGAAACTATCTATTGATGCCAACTCAGTGCATGCGGTGCAATCTGCCATTCGCGCAGGACTGGGTGTGAGCATTCTCCCCCTTTCAGCTGTTGTGGATGATATGCCCATTATTGAAAACACACTACCCAAACTGCCCAACACATCTGTGATGAGTTATGTTAATTCGGATCAGTCTCACCCCTATGCACAACGGTTTATCGACTTTTTACTGGCCTGTATTGAAGAACGTATTGAGACCCATAAATCCATAAAGTTTAACCGTAAATAGAATATCCACCCAGCAACTACGTTTATGAAACATCATCAGATATAAGACACACAAGACTAGAGCGGCTGACAGACCACCGCGCTATTTAGAAGTATTCCAACAGATTCATAGAAGGATAGAACACCTCTAAAGGCAGGTACTAAGAGACTATCGATATAAAAACCTTTTAATACTTCAAATAAAAAGACCTTATCTGCAGTATAAACACATAATTTTCGACTCTTTTAAACATCAACTCTATTTAAAGCCCAAGGGTTCAGAGTACAGCTAATCATTGGCCGGTTGTTCATTTAATCCGCATATCATACCCCATAAGCCTTCTTTTACTTCCATCAACTTTCTCTTTGTATTTAAAACCGTCATTGGTGAGAGGTAATTGACGGAACTAACACACATCAATTTTACTCACAGTCAAATAGTCACTAAAAGAAAGGCCTGCATAAGTTATTCATTTTCAAACTTATTGAACGGCCTTATAGCTAATGATATGGTGACCTTAATTACTCCATTCTAAAAAAACTATTTCTTCAAGAAATCGTATTGCTCTGCCTAAGCTCAGCCTAAAAACTTGGAGAAAGGTTCCATCATGTTGACCAGTGTTCGCGCTAAAATTCTTGCCGCTCTGGCATCCATAGCCATACTCGTTACCGCTTCAAGTGCAATGGTTGTTTACCGACTGGCGGCTTCAGAGGATGATACGGCGCGCATCAACGCCTTAGGTCGTCAAAGAATGTTGTCACAAGCCATGGGCAAATCGGCGTTAGGATATGCCGCGGCCCAAGCTGGTAACACCGCTCGACTGAAGCAGATCAATACCTTGAACAGCTACATCACCAACATGCGCAAGGTCTATACGCAAACAGTGGTTAAAGCCGCCAAACAAGGGGAGTGGAGACTCTCTAAAAATCCTCAATCGCTCTCTCATCCTGCCCTGCCCTTTCCCGCGACGTATACGCGATTGGTCAATGAAGCCTTCGGCGGGCTTGGCGGTGAGATTTCTGTAGATATTTTGGCCAAATCACCCATTAACCCAGCCCAAAAGTTAAAAACTGAACAAGATAGCAAGGCCCAACTACATTTAAAAAAGGACAGCTCATCACTGTTCATGTCTGAACCGCTAAATGTAAATGGCGCTCTGTATCTCTCCTACTATTCCGCAGATCGTGCCACCGCACAGGCCTGTGTGGATTGTCATAACGCCATGGGTAGCGGAGAAACGTATGCGTTAGGTGATGTTTTAGGTATTCGTCGTTTTGATGTCCGGGTCTCCAAGGATTATGCTGCTGGGCTGCGCACCATTAATCCTTCTTTAGCTGAGTATAAAACAGCAAAAACCATTTTTCAGCGGACCTTACAGGCGGTAAAAGTTGGGGGCGATTATCCGGCTAACTTGAAAATGAGTACCAACAAACGCCTGGAAGCCATGCAGAGTGAAACAGCCCAACACCTGATCGCCAACGTTGAAAAAAAATTCACAGAGCTAGACCGTTCCGTTCAACAACTTCTAACCCCAGGTTTGGATGAAAACCACTTGGCACTCGCTCGAGAGGCTGTGCTGGTTCAATCCAACCAACTGCGTACGTTAAGTAATAATTTGGTGGTTCATGCCGCTCAAGTGGCGGATGAAAACCGCGCACAGATCTTCTGGGCATTAGGTATGGGCGGCGCGTTGGTGGCACTGCTGTTAATGGCCATTACGGTCTTTTTAAACCGTTCGGTTATCCAACCTGTCACCCGCTTGGCTGACCTGCTCAGCCGTGTTGGTGAAGGTGATTTGACCGTAGATCCACCCAAAGCTGGTGCGGATGAAGTGGGACGCGCACTCAGAGCTCTGCAAGGCACGGTTAAAAATCTGACCGGTATTATCACCGGAATTAAAAATGCCTCCATAGATCTACAAGGCTTCTCCTCTACCTTAGTCGGGGTTACCCAAGGGATGGACCAACAATCCAACCTTGTAACCCACTCTGCTCAGGATTCGGCCAATGCCACTTCTGAGATGAGCCAGCAGATGTCCGCCATTGCAGACTCAGCAGAACTGGCCAGCTCTCGCTTGCAGGAGGTATCTCACTCTGCAGATGAGATGAGTGAAAATATGGGTGCCATCTCAGCCGCTTCAGAAGAGGCAAGTGTGAACCTGTCAACCGTAGCCAGTGCCACAGAAGAAGCGGGCGCAGGTATGCAGTCGGTTACCCAGGCCAGTGAACGTATGAATGAAAACGTCACCTCGGTAGAAACTTCCATGGCTGAAATGCGACAGGCGATGGAAAGTGTCTGCGTAGAGTCTGAAGAGGCTGGCGCGGCCTCCCGTCAGGCCACCGAGTATGTGGCTAACTCAGCGCAAGTATCCCGGCAACTTTCTGACTCTGCCCAAGAGATCGGTAAGGTTGTGGAGATGATTAACAACATTGCGGCCCAAACCAACATGCTGGCCTTAAATGCCTCCATTGAAGCCGCTGGAGCGGGTGAAGCCGGTAAAGGTTTTGCTGTGGTGGCCAACGAGGTTAAAGATCTGGCCAGCCAAACCAGTAATGCTACACAACAGATCTCACAACGTATTGAGGATATCCGGGCCAATGCCCGCGAGACTGTTCGTTCGATGACAGAGGTCAGTGATATTGTTAACTCCATCAATGAGAAAAACCAGATCATTCAAGAGTCCATAACCGATCAGCAGGAAAACCTCAATACCATTTACGGTTCCATGCGGCAGGTTTCTGAAGAGACCACAGAGGTCAACCAACGGGTCTCTGAATCCAGCGCGGGCATTGATGAAGTGACCCGTAGTGCTACGGAAATTTCAACAGGCATCTCTGAGGTAACCCGCAATGTAGCCACCGCGGCTTCTGGGGTTGAACAGATGTCTCGCAATGTGGTGGAGTCCTCCAAGAGCAGTCAGGAGATCTCCCATAATGTATCCCAAGCTCAAGTCAAATCCAAAACCATGTCGGAGTCCATGCAGCGTATCAATATTGATATTCAGCAAATGGATGGCATGGGCGCCATGGTTGCTCAGTTCTCACAAGATATTAGCGCTATTGCTCAACTGCTTGAACAGCAGGTTGTTCGCTTTAAGATCCCAGAAGAAGCGGTGGATATCCAGAGTGACTTCAAACGTGTCAGTGTCTGGGGCCCCAAGTATATGTTGAATATTCCGGTTATTGATCTGCAGCATATGCGGCTCTTTGCACTGTCCGCTCGCTTACGCCGAGCCATCGAAAAAGGGCTACCTCTTATGCCCATCGTTATGGCGATGGATTCCTACGCCCGTTGGCACCTTCAGTTTGAAGAGATCCTCTTTAAACAAACAGGCTGGCCCGGGATTGCAGAACATGCCCAGCTCCACAAGGATCTACGCGCCGACCTTGATAAGTTTGGGGAGCGCTTGGGGGCACCGGGTACGAACCCTGAGAACCTAGGCAAAGAACTTTCAGATTTTGTTGAAACCTGGTTATCTGAGCATATTAGTGTTGAAGATCGGGTCTACGCGAAGTGGATGAAAGAGAATGTACCCAACCTAGACCAAATGACCCAAAAGCTGGAGGAAGAGCAAGACTATTGATCCATGCACTTGCTTCTACCTTTAAGCGTTATGGGAAAGCAAAGTCCTTGTGAACCTACAGAGGAAAAGCCCTTTTTTGTAGAGAACTCATTAAGGGCTAGGGCACGACAGACAATAAACCTTGAACAAGCGGGGGCATGATCACGCCACAGCCGAGTTGATCATGCCCCCTTGTTTTAGACATCGCCCTTATCCTTAAAACCATTCAGCCCCACGTCACACCAAACGAGCGGCTCTTCACGCCTCCCCACTGTACCGGTTTGCTCATGGGCACCCACACACGAATGGAGAGTAAGAGGGACCTAATAGCTCTAACAGCACGCTTCATCATGAGAAACAGCGTCGCGCCAACGTATCTCTACCTCTTCCAAACCAGCTCGCCTCATACGCTCTCATTGAGCGGCTCGACCGCCACCCGTTTATGGGTGATCTTTTAAATCTCATCATGGTTGGATTACGAAGGGCTTATCAGGCAGAATACACCTCGCCAGCCCAATCGACCTTTGACCTAATGGATGGAAACCCTACGGCATGGACCCTTACGCCAAGCAACACATACTCAAGGCAACTCAAGCTACAGAGATTGAGTCCACACAATTGATTCAAAAACTGTGGAATGATTATGGCGTCCTACAACGGGTCTACCTAAAGGGGGGGAATGTTCAGAGTGTTATTTTAAAACATATTCGCCTGCCCTTGGAGCAGAGCCACCCAAAAGGCTTTAATTCCGCACATGCCAAACAGAGAAAAATTAAATCCTACCAGGTAGAGACAAGCTGGTATCAAGATTACAACCCCATTAACCTTCAAGATAATGGGTCACGCACGGCCCACTGTTTGGCCAGTTTTCAAAAAGCTGATGAGTTTTTTATCCTGTTAGAAGATCTCGACACAACAGGCTATAGCCGCCGACTTACCCACGCCAACTGGGCGGCCATTCAAGTAGTCCTGGCTTGGCTGGCCTGCTTCCATGCCAAATTCATGGGCTACCAACCGAACGGTCTTTGGAACACAGGCTCTTACTGGCACCTTAAAACCCGGCCAGATGAACTGCAAGCACTTGAAGATCCACACTTACGGAATGCCGCACCCCTTATAGACGAAAAGCTTAACAACACCCCTTATCTCACCCTAATACATGGTGATGCTAAGCTGGCCAACTTTTGTTTCTCTGAAGATGCTCACCAAGTCGCAGCTGTAGATTTTCAATATATTGGCCACGGTTGTGGTATGAAGGATGTGGCTTATTTTATTGGAAGCTGCCTGGATGAAGAGGCCGCGGAACACCTGGAAGAAGAGATTCTAACCTACTATTTCAAAGTACTCAGTCACCACCTGCAAGACAGCCCTATAGATACAGATGACCTGCAAACTCAGTGGCGGGCTCTCTACCCATTTGCTTGGGCAGATTTTCACCGGTTTCTCAAAGGTTGGAGCCCTGACCACTGGAAGATCAATAGCTACAGTGAAAAAACCACGCAAAAAGTCATGGAGAGCATCCAGAATGAGCTGCTAACCACAGCAACAACAGCAGCTGTCAAAGCGGGAAAGCTGATTAGAAACTATTGGAAAAAAGAGTTTGAGGTGATGAAAAAGGCTGGCTCCAGCCGTTCTGCGCAAATTGTCACAGAGGTTGATGTTCTCAGCCAAGAAATCATCCTAGCGGAACTCTCACCCAGCATGCACAGCTATGGCCTGGGCCTACTAACGGAAGAAGAGCAGGATACAGGCAACCGTTTAACACAACCCTACTTTTGGTCTATTGACCCGCTGGATGGCACCCTGTTTTTTAGTGAGGGTAAATCTGGATTTGCCGTCTCTATTGCCCTGATTAGCCAAACAGGTGAAACACAACTAGGGGTTGTGTATGACCCTGTTTCTGAGACGCTCTACCATGCAGTTCGTGGCCAAGGGTGCTTTAAAAATCATGTGCGTTTTCACACCACGGCTCACACAGCCCATACCGATGATCTGCATCTATTTGTAGATCGCAGCTTAAAAGAGGCCCCAAACTACACGGATCTAGAGAATAGCTTTACCCTGCACTTTACCGGAGGTGCGGTCATCAATACGCTACAGGTGCTGAACCACCCCAATGCCTGTTATTTCAAATACCCTAAAGAAGCGGTTGGCGGATGTGCCATATGGGATTTGGCAGCCATTGCACTGATTGTGCAGGAGGCCGGCGGTATAATAACGGGGTTTGCGGGCCAGGAGCTGACCTATAACCGGGCAGAGACCCTATACTTTAACCAAGAAGGCTTGATGATCTGTTCACACCCCAGTATGCCAGATAAACTTAGAAGCACACTTTAATCAGGTCACCCTGCCCTTTGCAGACCACCATAAGAGCAAGCTGTATACACGTCGTTTTTGTTAAAAACCCGCACCAAACGGGCAAGGGATACTCAGTGTTTAACTAGGTTCTACCCAAGCAAACACGGTGCTACTCATCCCACAAATCTGGCCTTTTGGTGCAGACGGCATCCATAACTATCTTTTGGTCTAAAAGCTGTTTATGCATCTGCGGAATGGCGATTTCTGGATCATTTCCCAGCAACTCCGGTGAGACCAAACAGAGCCGATATCCCGCCTGTTGTAGCGTGTGCGCAACCGTGCCATCCAAAGGTAGACGGGTAAAGCAGTCTACCCAAATCCACTTTGCCAAACCCTTTAAGCTAAGTGCAATCTGCGGGGGTTCATGCTCAGAAAGACGCACCGCACACCGTGGTTCACCGGCGTTGACGGTTTTAATAAGAAATGGAAAGGTTTGATCGAGAAAGAAAAAATCATCAATCCCATAGCTTTCCATAAGGGCCAATAAGCGTTTTTCCAGCCCCTCTTCCTTCACATTGAGAATCAGCGTTTTATGCTTAAAATGTGGCAGCCATGATGAGAGCGGTTCACCAGGCTGAAAAGGGTCATGATGGAGAATCAACGCCTCACCCTGAGAGCGGATATCAATTTCCACACCATATTGCGTCGGTATTTCACGCAGATGCTGACGGGTATTTACCCGGTGCACAATACGCTGCATGCTCTACACTCCAGATCACCGATTACAAACGTCCACTCAACCGACGTAAACGCAGTTCGATCAAATAAAAGAAGTTTCTTGCCATAAAGCGCAGGCGTGACAGTGAAGTGGTTGACCACTTAGACTCCCCAGCTTGTCGCGCTAAAAAGTGCACGGGCACCACAATAATGGGTCTTTTTAAGATCATTGCCTTATAAAAAGCAAAGGTATCCAACTCAAAACCCTCAGGATGGCTCTTCAGCTCATCCAAAAAGGAGCGATGGAAGAGTTTTGGTTGGGCATAAATCTCATACATCTGGTAACCCAGGATGACCCTAGAACAGAGGGTGTGCAAACGGGTCATCAGACCATCTCCCCCTCGATCATTTGTACGAAACCCTTTACCAAAACAGTGTTCTGCATTCGGTTCTTGCTGTAACCGATCATACAGGGCAAAGACATCCTTGGCCGGTGTCTGAAGATCTGCATGGGACCAAGCGACATATGTACCCTCAGCTTGCTGCATGCCACGCATGACACCATCCCCCAGCCCTTTATTTTGAGCGACGGTCACCACTTTCAGTTTAAAGGGGTGTGGATCATCCAGGAGTTTTTTTAACAGCTGTGGTGTTTCATCCTGCGAGCCATTGTCGACCAAAATCAACTCAACCTCTTCTCTGTTCTGGCAACAGAGTTGGTAATCTTTGACGACATTAAGGAGGTTTTCACCCTCGTTATAACAGGGTAGAACAATGGACAACTGTGTCATGATGGACCCTCTTCAGAAAACAACACATCTGCATGGGCGCTCCACCAGTGATACTCCAGAAGCTCTTCCACTGTCCCCAAATGCACATATTGCTGCAGATCGTAACCTAAAACCCGGTAGCCTTTATCCACAAGATATTTAAAGAAATGATCCGCACACATCTCATTGGTGGCATCGTGTGGAACCTCTGATAACTGAGACAGCAAACGACTGTCACGCAGCCAAAAAAAGCCTGCTAGACCGGGGTCATCAGGTTGATCAAATGATTTAATGTGTACCTTAGTCACACGGCCATCATCCACACTGACATGGGTATGGTGGCCTTTTAATTTTTTCTGCATCAAAGAAGGCGCAAAACAGAAAATAACCGCATCTGCCTCTGTTTGCTCAACCTGCTTTAACAGATCTTCAACATCAAACACCCCATAAGCATCACACGAAGTAATATAGAGGTTGTCTGTCTCAGGTAACCTTTGAGCCAACGCTTGCAGGGTCTCAAATTGGCTACGGGTCGGTTTGGGTAAGACCAGCAGTTCAAAGCCATCTGGCCGTACAGAGAGATGGGGCTTTAATGGCTCTGTCGTAATAACGGAGCCACCACGACTGGGAAATCTCTCCGCCACATGGGCATACATGGGCTGGCCATCAATAGGAATTAACGCCTTCGGTAGTTGAGAGATCGCAGACATACGCTCCCCCAACCCCGCCATCGTCACGGCATTGTGGGGCAGTGAAGAGAGCTGTGGTGCCTCTGGTGCGGCTTGCACACCCAGAACATGATGCCACCTTAGGTAATCATTCAGCTGATCGGGAACACCAAAATGGATGAAGAACGAGACCTGAGAAAGGGCAACCGAAGCGCCATCCGCCACAAGATGGTTAAACATGAGGGAGGGGAAAAACTCACCTGCAACCCGTTGCTCTTCGGCCACCATCTGTTCAAGCGCTGCAATCATACGGTGTCCATGCTTGACATAAAATGAGCCGATAGAGAGCGGCTCTTCCATCCACGCTTCGGTAAAAGAGCTTTTTTCTCGTATCTGTGCCAACTGGTTGGGCTGATCTTTTTGCGGCCGACAAAAGGCCGAAAAGTTGTCTTGCACCAAATGTGGATGAAACCCTTTATGGGTAAACACGACACCATCATGATCAAGCAGAGGTCGCACCGTCTCAAAATCCCAACGCCACATGATGTCACAGTAGGCGATAAAGAAAGAGGCATCCAACGGCAGTTGTTCCCGTGCAGCCAAGATGGAAGCTGCCGGTCCATCGGCATGTTGAGGAACAAATAGAACACGCGCCCCTAACGTTTGCTCCATATACTGCTGCTGTTGAGGGGTAATGAGCGCTTGGTTAGTGATGATGATTGGCTGCACATCTGAGGGAAAAGCACTCAAAGCGTGGGCCAGCATGCTTTGTCCCTCAATAGAGATAAAAGGCTTATAGGTCTCATAGCCTGCTTTTTTAAAGCGACTGCCTTTTCCCACCATGGGAATGATCACATAGAGCGGCTTTAGCGGATTACTCATTATTAATGGCCAATAACCTTATTGAGTTGAGCAACTTTTCCACGGACACCATCCAAGGAATCATCCTTAACGATGGACTACCCTGAGAAGAGCTGCACCCCAACACTACGGCATAACCGCGCGGTCTCCATGGTCAAGCCCCCATCCACTTCAATCAACATGGGCACCGAACGTCGTTGAGCAAGGGTATGCAGGCTGGTAATACGCTGCAGGGTGGAAATATCAAAAATTTGGCCACCAAAACCGATGGGAACCCCCATCACAACCAGCCAGTCGATCTTATGGCGTTCTAAAAGCTGTTCAAGCTGGAAGTTGATCGGTTGCGAGGTTTCAATAATCAAACCTGGCCGAGCCCCAAGCTCACGAATTTGTGCAATGGCCATATCCAACCCATTACTGCCATGCACAGCTCGGGCATGGATCGCAACCGCATGGCACCCTGCCTTGATATAACGCGCGATGGGAGAATCTTTTTCCCCAGAACTATCCCGTTCAGGTAAATGGGGATTTTCCACCATCAAATGCGCATGCAATGTGGCTTCTGGGTAGTTTTGCACCAAAAAGTCCACTTTATCCAACGCCTCAATACGTCGGGGGGTGAACTTTCCATCACAGACATCAATATGGTAGTGGTTAATACCTTCATCCCACAGCGTATGAACCAACGCCTTGTAGTGTGCATCAAAGGTCACTTCAATCATGGATGCTGCAAACTGAAAGCCTCTTTCAGGGCAAAGAGGTTGGACCTCTGCAGTTGAAACTTCATTCATGGCATGGTGACGAATGACATCTGTGATGACTTTGACATGAGCTTTGGAGAAACGATAAAAACGATAGCGGAAGTACTCACTATCCATAGGGCTAAGTCGAGGAGAATTAATAATATCCTGTAAGCGCCTGGAGTGTGCGGCCAGAGAGTTTAACAGCGCTTTTCTCTGACTGTAGGTCATACGGTCCATCTGATCACGGATGGTGTGAAGCTCTTTTTTAACCTCAGCCTCAGGTGCGGTCAGCTTGGCCCTAATTGATTCGGGCAGACCCTGGATCAAGGTTTGTAAAAGATCACCCGCGACATTAATTTTGTGGCAACCACAGGTCGCCCGAGAAAGAATGTCCGGGTGGCTGTTGGATGTACCGTGTAAAACAGCAGAGACAAAGTTATTTTTCTTGAGGTGATCACGCCATTGTTGGGCAATTTGAAGATCGATATCTCCATCATCAAAGTCATGGTGGGTTGTTCCCACATTGCCAACAAAAACGGTGGGGCGCATATTCAGTGCCCCTAAACCTGTGGAGCTCATCTTATCGTTATAAAGCTCGGTATAGCTAAACATCTCACTTGGGGTGGGAATCATGGCACGATGCCGCCCCCCCACATAGTTAAGCTCCCCTGTACAGACTTCACGATCATAGATGTATGTAGAGGGGTCCCCACTGACCAAACTCATCACATAATCAACGACTTTTTCAAAAGCCTTTGAAATGGATTCAGGATTACGGTCATCGACTTCAAAGAGAGAAGATCCATCCAAAACAAAATGGGTAACGTGCTGACTTTCCAGGGCCAGATTCATAAAGCGCCGTGCACGGCCAGGTGGTGTATCGTGGGCGGCATCAATATGATCTAAACCAATCCCAAACAGAGGAACCTCCTGCCCATTAAAGAGCAGATTGTCCCGGGCGGCACTCAATGCCGCTTCCACCAGATCCAACGGGCCCTCTTTACCCTTAAGATAACCATGGACCTCTTGCCCATCTTCCGTTGTTTCCTTTTGCCCTAACGCATTTAGGGAACCTTGCAATACAACAGGTGACCCAATTTGGGCCGCAACATCTAAGTGCGCACGACAGTCTAATGAATCTTGCCGGATATCATAGATATTGGCCCCAAGTACGGCACTCTGATCTTCCCGTAGAGCGATCCACAGATACACTTCCGCCAAAATGGTTGGCGAAAGGGTACTTAAATCTTCCAGGGTAATGTGTGCAGGGGCATGATCCAGCAGATCTGGCCATAGATCCAAAGTCGGCAGGTTCAGATCTGGAAAATTAAACTGAATAAAGTTAACCGCACGCTTACGCAATAAACGCTGGTCACTGTTCAGCATACGCTCAAGCTGATCGGCAACCTGCTGTAGACCCTCATGACTATAACGGTCATAGCGATAGTGCAGAAAACCATCTAAATAGACAAAATCGGCACAATGGTTGGCAATAAAGGCTTTAACCGCCTCTCGCTCCTGATCAACCATGGCATCATAAGCTGATTCATCGTTGGCGATTCGACAGGCATCGCTCAGGCGGGGTGTCCAGCCCTGTCGGAAGGCACGAAACTTTGTGAGTAAAGGCTCATCCATATGCCAGAGCGCAATAAGGTAGTTCCCCACCCGCATAGCCATGCCACCAGCCCAAGTGACACTGTTATAGAAAAAGCGTAACTCTTCAAATTTGGCAAAACGGTGGATCCAGCAGCCCCCCTCTTGAAACAACCTCCCCATGGCCTCAGATGGCGAAATATTCCGATCTTCCAGACTGGTTGTCACAATGTCATAGCCATAGCCGTGAAGAAAGGCCGGCACAATGAACGGAGCAGGTGTGAGCAACCGGAATGCCCCCCGTTCGACCTCCGTAACCAAAGTGACGGGTTGCCAGGAGAGCACCGGGTTTAACGCTTTTTCTGGTGCACTATAAGCCCCATAGATGGAAAAAGCATGATACCCACTTTCTGCCACGACCTGAAAAGCAAGATGGTCGCTATGGACCTCCACAATCACATTAGCCAGCACCCCCGCCTCACGATCTTCAATACCAACCCCTAGCGAGATTGGCAGCAGTCGATGGTAGACGTTGCTTAAAGAGTTGGTGTGGCGGATATGAAAGCGAAGGGTGTCACTTTGAAGCTGCTTCTCAGCTTCTTGCAGAATTTGCAAACCTCTTTCCCGCAGCCCTGCCTTAACCTGATCACACCGCAAGCCCAAAGTACTTCCCACATAACGCCCCCATTCACTAATGGCTTCTATCAACTGTTCCATCGCATGGGTTGTGGCTTTGTCTTGTAACAGCGATTGCGAAAAAATCCGACAGGAGATCTGGGATAGATCCAATGCGCTATCTGCCGTACTGGGTAGGTTCACCGGGTTTTCGTTTAGCCAGTGTGAAATAGCATCTAAGGGCTGGATAATGGGGTTGGTCGGGTCATCATTATTGATCACCTTATGAGCTCGACACCCAAACCGCGCTAAGTGGTGTCGAAAAGAGGGCAGATCAATACGGTCAAAATAGTCCGAAGCCTGTGTACGGTCCCGATAACTTTCAACCCGATCCACCTTACGTTGGCGCAGCGTATCTGCATCAGCCAGCAACAGAAGGTTGAGATCGATATGCGCATCCAGCTCACTGCGTAAGGTATAGTGACCATCCACAACAATCACCAACCCAGGGTGTAAAGTACATTGGCTGGTACCGGTCAGTTGCCCCTGATCATCCCGGTTATACAGCTCTAGCAGCTCTATTGACTCACTGAGCTGTGCACTTTGTTGTGCATCCAGCTCTGCAAGCCGTTCATTGAACTGAGCGACTTTTTGCAGAAACTGCACCGCTTTTTCAAGATGCATATGGTGCTGGTATTCATAAAGAAAAGGCTCCTCCAGTGTCTGCAAATGAGCTAGATCACGGGTGCGCGCTTCACGAGCGGCAAGCAACCAATCAAGCTGATATCGCCACACCTTTTGTCCCGCGTTCTGTATGGCACTTTCCAAGGCTGTGCAAAAATGACTTTTGCCGACACCAGCTGGACCATCCACACCTATGACAGTTACGCGGTTCTCCCCTGCAGAAGAGATTTTTTCCAACAAAGGAGTGATGAGAGTGGGTAGGAGGGCTTGCTCTCTCATGGGCATGGTATCCATGTTAAATATGGGGAAAACATATCCACAACACCAGCACGGTTGTGAACGCAAACAACCAATTTTATCTCTACATGACGCACGTTAAACGCTCGGTCATGGTGCTTTGTTGTCTTCATTGACAGACGAAATCACATAAACAGCGCCACCATTACCATAGTGCAGGGCATGACGTGCCTTAAAACCACCTTGAGTGAGATACTCATTAAACGCCCGGCAAACACCATGGTCTTTACTGCCCTTGTAAGCAAAGTAGTCATCCAAAATGATCACAGTCCCTACCGCGGTTATGGGTCGGCAAAAATCCAAAGCGGCAGAGGCACTTCCATAGGTGTCAGAATCTATAAAAATGATGGACGCTTTTTTAATCCCAAAATGTTTTGCTCCTGGTTGAAGTGACTCTTCAAAAAAACCAGGGATTAACTGCCAAGAAAGACCTTTGGACGCCCGTTCAGCACGTTTTTTGACCTGCTGATAGTCCGTCTTAAAGTTAATATCTGTATAGAACGGATGTTTATCCTGTTCTTGAATTTCCCCAAAACCATCAAAGGAATCAAACCCATAAAAATCCATCGGTGTGTCAGGTGCAAAAAAAGCTTGGGCGTGGTGGCAGCGCATAGCATGGCAAAAAGAGCTGCCTGTATAGACACCAAACTCCAAATAGCTGCCGCCACCACCTTCTGACATTGAGAAAAAAAAGGATTTCTTAATGGCCTGATATTTTTCAATATTATGAACAACAGAAACATCCAACTTGGCAATAAACCAAGAGACTATGTCCTGCAAAAAATAGAGCTTGGATAGTAAATTAAAACGACCGGCCATTCATGAAATCTCCCAAAAGTTCCTGTATCTACGATAGGGAACAGGTTCTTTACATCCATCTCAAAAGGTATCGGAGAATCATGCAATGTATGGTCCATAATGCTGCTATAAAGGTGATTTCCCCCCCCATGGTGTTAAGAGAGTGAACAGACTGGATTTATCCTATGTACCCAGCACCAGAGGTTGAGCAGGGTACAACACTTTCATACCTCAACGGGCTTACAAGGACTTGTGTAAGCTATTTTATGTGCACACCCTTTATACGTTTAATGCTTAGCCTTAACGCCTCCCCCACAGTCCGGCGGAATGGTCTTGTCTAAAACAGGGCGTCTCTACTTTAGACCCTCAACGGGGATAAAGGATCAATCCATCGTTCGTATGAAACCCGAGAGTAGAATGATTTAGTTCAGACAGGGACATGATTTAGAATCAAAGAAATTCAGCTCGCAGATCAGTCACAAGGCGGGATTATGGTAAAAATAGAGGAAGGGGGCCATCGCTGGCACTCAGCTACGTATGCTGACACGCCCCCCATCTGTAGTTGAGAAGGGAGATTATCCCGCAATGGTTGGAACGATCCAAGAAGGATGAATACCTTGGCGTTGGCACATCGCCACCAGCTCATCATGTGATAGTGAGTGATAGATACCGTGATGAACCAAGCAGGTATCTAACCCCATATGACACCCCCCCAAAATATCTGTCTCCAAAGTATCCCCAACCATTAAAATTTTATTGCGGGGGATGGTGGGTAAGCTATCAATAGCCATTTGGTAAATGGGGGGAAAGGGCTTCCCCAGGCACAGTAGAGATCCACCATACTGCTCTACCAGCATGTGGGCCGTCATTCCGGCGACCATCTCTAGTCCACAGGTACCCGCAGGGGTAATAAGATCTGGGTTCGCCAGAATAATAGGCCTAGGGCGTTGAGCCAGTTCAGCTTCTATTTGTGTCTGAAGTGGGGTTCCATAAAATTCAGAATCACTGCAGATCAGCAGGGCTTCTGCCTGTGAAAAAGCGGTTTGCCTCCCCGGATAATTCACCATTTTCTCAGCAGCATTCGGTGCATAATGTTCAACACTGGCAGACCGCCCCATAAAGAGATAAGGCTGATCTCCAAGCGCTTGCTGCCCTGCATCACTAAAAATGGCTTGGCCTGACGTGATAATCTCCTCGGCTGATATGTCAAACCCCAGCTTGAGAAATTTGTCGGCCAACTGCTGGGATGACAGAGAAGCATTATTGGTCAACACCCGCAGCAGAAGCCCGGATTCACGAAGTTGCTTCAAGAGTTTTGCGGTACCCTCTACGGCTTTTCCAGCACTATAAAGCACACCAAAAGCATCTAAAAACACGGCACGATAATGCTCTGTCAGGCTATTAAGCCCTGCAACATAGGTCATCTCCCCTTTGCCTAGGTCTGTTTTAAGGGATGGCGAGGTCTGGCAGAGACGATCTTTATATGACCCATATATTTCAGCTACTTGGTTAAGGTCAATATGAGCTAGTTTAGATTGTGCCAAAGGCATAGTTCCCCCACTAACGTTCCATGCTCTATTAAAAAACCGTCAAAAAAAACATACCTCAAGCGTGCCTGAAAGAATCAACAGATGCTCGATCGCTATCTTTTCATACGCGTATGTGCATAAAACAAACAGAGACAACGCACCACAAAACGCGGGAGACATCTTGCAATGTATAGAGCGCTCTTGTAGCCTTTTAAGCGGTATTCATATGACGAACATATTGTAAAACAACATCACCCTAAATAGGCTAAATCGCTTAGCTTATTACCCTCTTAAAATCATACACCGTTAAACAGCATGGTGGTTTTTATGCCTAAGTTCAACACCGTTTCCGTTGGTTGGGTTGTGCTCATTTTTATATTGGGTACAGGCTTGTATTTACGGTGGGCAGACTCTAAAACCTTTTACTGTGACTGGGATAACTGTTTACCCATTCAGATTATCCAAAATGTAGAGAAAACCCCCTTTGAGATGAAACATCTGGATGGTACGCACCCACCACCTTGTGTGGGCAACCCCATCTGCCCTTCCATTATGAAAGCCTTGAAAAAGCTGGATCATATTGGGCTTGCTGAGCCTATGATCCATGGCCTTAATTTTATCCGTCCAGGCTTTACCGTGGGTTATAATACAACCTATGCACCCTCCATGTATGTGTTAACGGCCTCTTTTATGGATCCGGCCACGAACACATATCAAGAAGTTAAACAGGAAGCCCGGCTGGTTTCTGTCGCTTTTTCCATGATCGCAATGGTTCTACTACTGTGGGTCGTACGGCTTTTATATGGGGCAGCAAAATGGTTATCCCCTGCTTTAATGGCCACTGCTCTTTTTTCTTTACCCCTTCTATTTATTAACTACAGCAAAGGTATAAGCAGTCATATTACAAGCCCGTTTGTTGCCACGACATGTATACTTATTTTATTTTCATTCCTAAGATCAGGTGCTTATTCATATAAAAGAGTCACTACTTTTGCTCTTCTCGTTGGTATTTTATTTTCATTTAATTATCAAACGATCTATTTTTTACCACCTCTTAGCTTAATCTTGCTTTGGAATAGCCATGTCGCATTACGACGCCCATTAAAAAAATCTTTTGCAGACATCGCTCTGTTCACCCTCATCTTCATCCCGTTTTTTATAACGATCTATTTGATTTTTCTAAGCTCTAAGACCAATGCTGGCATGTCGTGGAATGTCGGGACAAACCATGAGTTTCTCTTTCCTCTTCCCCCTTATGGCGGCACTTTAGAGAGTTTTTTAATTCCCCTGAAGTTTCTAGTGACCATGACCTGGCAGGTTATCCAGGATCTTACCGCCTTTGTCCCCTCCAATGATCTGCTTTATCCTCTAGTCCCTCTATTGGTCATACCACTTGTGGGGGTCGGTTTAGTATCGCTTTTGGTGTCAAAGAATAGAGAGAGTCGTTATTTTGGATGGTTTACAGTGCTGTTTGCGTTAACTGTATTTTCACTCCACCTACTGAGACTGGCTCCCATCTCACCCACGCGCCATGGTTTGGTATTTCTACCCTTTATTGCTCTACTTTTTGTGGCGGGATTTGTGGCGGTAAGCCGAGTGCTTGAACGGATCTGGAAGGAACAATTCAACCCGGTATGGACAGCATCCATCTTGGTTGTATTGATGGCAGGTGCGGCTCTATCTCACCACCCAAACCTGATGCAACAGGGAAACGATCAACTGGACCCAGAGATACTGATCCCCACCTTGGAAAAACATGATGTTGCGACGGTTTTGCAGCTTAACCTAACCATTAACGCCAATTTTATGCCTGAACTGTCTGATCAATACCGGATTTATGCAACCAGAGCATTCACCAATAAGCTCACCCATTTAACTGAACTGAAAACCGATGGAAAACCCATTGCGCTACTTAGCCAAAGCTACGCCATTCATGAAGATATCATTCAGTCCATTAAACAGATGAACGGTTATGTAGAATATGAAAGCTTTGAAATAAGCAGCCGTTTTACCCCAGAAAACTCACCATTGATCATCCCCCACCATCTTAAAAATGGGCGCTATATGGTTATTCTCGGGCCAAAGCTCTAAAAGCTATGGATGGCACCAGACACGCGTAGATTAGAGGTTTAACAAGCGCTCTTTCATGGCCTTTGGAACGGCATAGGGATTAACAGCCAGCTCGCCTTGATCATACTCTTGCTGCGTAGAGCTTATATCAAACGGTGTAAAGCATGATTGCTGGGCATCGAACTGTATAAGATGATAGTTCAGTTGCGTAAACAGCTGGGCAATATGCTCAAAATTGTCTGGATCATACTCAAACATCACCACAGCTTGAGCGTTTTCGATCGTCTGTCTCAAACCTTGAAGCACCAGATGATCCACACCCTCGGCATCTACTTTAATAAAAGCTGGCTTTAGCTCTAACTGGTCTAAAGGGATTACCTCTACAGTATCCTGTTCATAACGCATCATACGTCTGAACAGGGGAGGAAAGACCCGTCCCATCTCACGCTGCAGATACGCTTTATCAAGTGAGGTATAGAGTGTAATGGGCTGGCCAAGAAATACTGGAGTGGTGAAGGTCAAAGTGCCTGGTTCCGTTCCAGCAGCGACAATTTTAAAATCACAACGTGGATAACGTTGATGGATGGCATTCAGGGAGCGCTGATGATAACGGTTTGCCTCAATAGAGAGCACATTGGCCTTGGGATCTATGGCCAAAATCGATAGCGCAGAAAGCCCATTGTTGGCGCCAACATCCAGATAAAAGCCACCTTCAAGCTCTGGAATAAGCCCGATCCCCAAATAGCTCTTATCATGCGGTAGCAGCAGAGCAGGCTTATAAAAAGCAAACTTGCGTAACAGGTTCCAAGCCCAAATAAATGTGATGGGGTTCTTTTTTAGAATGACCGCAAAAAGGAATATCAGACGCTTCAAAGGAGACATAAGGGCGAACCGTTTTCTTTGCCTGCTATAGGCCAGGAGAGAATAGATTGAACACACAAATAATTAGCACTATTCACGCCAAACAAGCACAAGCCTCCAGCAGCCAACGCCGCTAAGGAATGGATATAGCCCAGGATCCATACCCCATGGCACAGCGGTTGATTGGCCATAAAGGCCCTTTCCCCCTTTTTAAGAGATACAAATATCTTAGGTTCAAGGGTTTGTCATAACAACCAGCCAAAGTCTTGAAAAGAGTGAGACACACGACTGGTTATTTTGACTATGCCGCTAAAACAGTTTGGATACAGGGAGAGCGCCTACCCTGCACTCGGTGAAGAAAACCAAGCCCCCTGCCCAACTTTTACGCTCACTTAACACACACGGTTGTAGCCTGACTCTTCCCACGGTAACCATCGATACGCAGCGATCTAAACCACAGCCACCTTAAAGCACTTAGAACAAAGTCTGCGTCACCCCATGCGGCGACTTAGGAAGAGAGCTCTAATAAATTCGTCAGCTGGTCTAAAGCTTCTAAAGCTTCATCAAAATCATAACCATCAACGGCTGTTTCAATCATCTTCAACGGCTCACTGGCCAAGCTTTGTTCAGGCAGCAGTGTTCTTAAATGTTCCACAGCATCCGTCGCTTCTGAATCATCATCTTCCAGCAGATCACGTAGCCGCTGAAGTTCAGACTGGATCACTTGTTCATCGACCGTTGACGTGCCGACATGATCGGTTGCTTGCTCAGCATCCAACGAGGCAATGGCCGTCAATACCACAGAGAGCTGATCTGAAACCTCTGTAAGATCCAGACCCGCCTGTATGTCATCCCCTTCTTTTAGTGAAGTTTCCAACTTTTCAGCCACTTGGTACAACATCTGGGCAGCAATATTTCCTGCCACACCTTTAAGTGTATGGGCCAGCCTAATGGATAAGGTTTGATCCTGTTGTGCCATAGCCTCTGTGATTTGCTCAATGGCATCTGACTGGTTCTGAGCAAACTTTTTCAATAGCTTACCGTAAGCAACTGCATTCCCCCCCATACGCTCCATACCCGCTTCGGTATCAATCCCCGCCAAAGCGATGAAGGCAGAGGGCGCTTGCACATCATCAGAATCATCTCTGACCACGCTCTCTACTGGGTGTGCAGGGGTGATCCATTTTGCCATGGTGGATAGCATTTCCCGTACATTAATGGGCTTACCAATATGGCCGTTCATCCCCGCATTCCGAGCTTTTTCCAGATCATCGGCCATAACATTAGCCGTCATGGCAATAACAGGGAGTGCATCATATTGACTCTGCTTGCGAATTTCTTGGGTTGCAGTGTAGCCATCCATAACCGGCATTTGAACATCCATTAACACACCATCAAAGACTTCACCACAGCTAAGAAGCTCCAGTGCCAAGGCACCATTTTCCGCTGTTTTGGCCGTTACCCCAGCATTGGCCAACAGAGCCAAAGCCAACTCCTGGTTCACCTCGTTATCCTCAACCAGCAGCACATGCGCCCCTCTTAAGTGCCGCTCTGCATCACTATCTTCAACGGTTCTATGTTCACTGCCTGCACCTCGGATCACACCCCGGCCAAGCACATGGCCAATGGCATCTAACAGAGAAGAAGGTGTCACGGGTTTGGATAACACAAAGGGTACATCTGCCCCTTTTTGCTCAGCAGCATGCATGGCCTCTTCACGTCCAAAGGCTGTCACCATAATGACTGCAGGGGGGGCATGCTGCACAGACTGTTGTAACTGCTTTAAACACTCAACCCCATCCATACCCGGCATCTGCCAATCCATGAGAATGATATGATAAGGAATACCCTTTTCATCCATCACCGCGGTTTCTGTTAATGCCTGGGAACCATTACTTACAACATCCACCTCCATACCAAAGCTCACAGCCATGGTGGAGAGAATCTCCCGTGCCGTTGCATTATCATCCACCACCAAAACCCTAAGCCCTGTTAGCTCTTCCTCTTTAACGATTAAACGGGGTTTGGGGTTGGCTTGGATCACAAAGCGAGCGGTAAACTGGAATGTGCTCCCCACCCCTTGCTCACTCTCAACCCACACCTCTCCACCCATCATTTCAGAGAGCCGTTTGGAAATGGTTAGGCCCAGTCCTGTGCCACCATATTTACGTGATGTTGAACTGTCTGCCTGACTGAAGGATTGAAATAGCTTGCCCTGTTGCTCGGGTGTCATACCAATACCGGTATCTCGAACAGCAAAATGGAAGAGGGCTTCTCCATGCTCAATTTCACGTACTTTGGTGGAGAGAACAATCTCTCCACGATCGGTAAACTTAACCGCATTATTACCCAAATTAATAAGAATCTGCCCCAGTCGTAGCGGGTCCCCTTCCAATGCCATTGGGGTCTCTTGGTCGGTATCAAACAGCAACTCCAAACCTTTCTCTTCTGCCTTTAAACCAACCAGATTGGCGAGATTTTCCAGGACATCCTCCAACCGGAAGGGCACTTGCTCCATATCCAGTTTACCAGCCTCAATTTTTGAAAAATCGAGAATGTCATTAATAATGCCTAAGAGAGCCTCCGCCGAGCGATGGACTTTTTCGATATAGTTTCTCTGCTTGGCATCCAGTGTTGTACGCAGTGCTAAATGGCTCATACCGATAATGGCATTCATAGGCGTACGGATTTCATGGGACATATTGGCCAAAAAGTCTGATTTTGCCTGGTTGGCCTCATCCGCCTTTTCTCGCAATTGCTCCGCAAGCTTTCTCTCTTCTTCCAGATCCAGCATCATATTGAGGCTTGCGCGCCGGGCATCCGCCAGCTCATCAATACGTCCCTTTAACTCAAGCTCCAAACGCTTACTTTCGGTCACATCCATGGTCACGCCATACATGTCTGTGGGTTTACCATCATCATCCCGCACCACATGGCCCAGGGCATGGATCCACACAACGCGACCATCTAAAGGACGTTTATAGGCAAAGGTTGCATCATAAAACGGCACCTCACCTAAAATAGCAGACTGATAATTTTTTAGTGCCTTTGCTGCCACGTCGGGGTCTGCCGCCAACAGGTTGTTGTACCACTCATTCTGAATATTATAGCGATAGTTCGGGGGTCGTGGCGGGTCACCAAACAACGCCACCGTCCGTTCAGAGGAGATGTAATGATCCGGATCATCAAAGGAGACATACCAATATCCTGATTTCGCCAGATCCAGGGCCTGATCAGACTGAAAAGCAATTCGGCGAACTTCATCCTCCATACGTTTACGTTCGGTAATATCAATCGCCCACCCCAACAGCCCATTTCCCCCTTGAAAGTGAATGGTGTAAAAGGTGGCCACCATATGGTGGATTTGACCATCACGCCCATGAAAACAGACATCAGAGTCCTGGTAAATACCACACTGGGATATGGATGCTAAGATCTCATCCCATACTTGAATATCTACAAAAACCTGGGCAGCCGCATCCCCTTCTTCCATCGCAAACGTATCGCGCATCATTTTATTGACAAAACGAAACGTGCCATCGGTAATAATCGATACCGCGACCGGGCTGGTATTAAAAATCTCTTTCAGCTGATCCCGCTCTTTTTCAAGCTCTTGGGTTCGCTGAATCACTTTATGCTCCAAACCGGCGTTGGTTTGGTCCAGCTCCTCTTTTTTTTCATGAAGCTGGTGTAAATTCTCACGAATAGAGAGACGCATTCGGTTAAAATTGTCCGATAAAATCCCCAACTCATCACCACTTTTAACCACGATATTCTGCTCTAAATTACCTTCTGAAATCTCTTTAGAAGCCTGGGTTAAAAGAACAATGGGCCGGCTGATCAGCGTGGCAAAAATGAGTGCTGTGGCCAATACCAGCAACAACCCCCCTCCCCCAACAAGCCACATCAGCCGTTGCAGTTGATAGATCGGGGCAAAAGCCTCCGACTCATCAATCTCTGCCATTAAGGCGTACCGACCAAACTCCAATTCAAGGGGAGCATAAGCCGACAGGACCGGTATGTGACGGTAGTCGAGAATAATGTTCTGGCCGGTCTGACCAAGCATGGCCTGTTTACTGGCATAGGTCTTAACATGCCCTTTATCCGGGTTGGTAAAGGAGGTGGACATGGTACGGTTCGTTGGATCTAAATAGGAATTTGAGCGCATAAGATAGTCTGCACCAACCAGGTAGGACTCACTGGTTTTACCCATACCAGAGCGATCAGACATAATCTCATTAATACGTTCAGGTGTGGTTTTAAGCACCACCACACCAAGGGTCTGCCCCAAATTAATAATGGGGGCCAGCAAAAAAGAGATGGGTTGATCTTTTGAAGGTCCATAAAGGGAGAAATCCGTTGTCACAACCTGCTCCAAGCCCTTTTTGAAACTTTGCCCCAAAAGGGTCTTTGCCAGCGGTTTTGCCAACACATTTTTGGTTAGATCAGACTCCTTGCGGACGGAGTAAACAATATCCCCTTCCAGCGTGATTAACATCAGATCGTAATGACCATTTTCGGTCATAAAATTTTTAAAGCCATCGCCAAAATCTAAACTCTCATAATAATCGTATTGTGATTGATCCAACCCCTCTTCGGTTAAGGCAGAAGAGAAGGCATCCAGCGCATTACTCATGTGGGATGTTTTGGAAAGAACACTGATATCAGAACGGTTCTCAGCAAAATAGCGCTGAATATTAATAATTTTAGTATCACGTACCGTACGTAGCTGAGCGTACGCAGCTTCAGAGAGCGCTTGCTGTGAGCGGTCTAATAAAAAAAGTGTGACCAGCGTTAAAGGAACCAAGCTAATGGCACACAACAACAGCAGAAGCCGAGTTCGAATTTTCAGAGAAGATGCCATAACCAACTACCGCCGCCCATAAGAATAGGGAACCCACGTTTTGACAGGGATGGTAGGGATACCAAAGATGTTTTCTCCTTGGTGTGTAACCATAGGTAGATCAGGAGAGGTCACATTTTTAGGTATAGGCTCGCCAATGATTGTCTTAAGTAAAACCCGCAAACCCAACGCACCAAGCAGGGGTGTATAGGGTGCTGTCATGGCTATTTTGTCCTCTTCCACAGCCTTTAATGCTTCAAAGAGGTCATCATTATTAAGAATAATCATACGCCGACCCTCTGTACGACTGTGCCAGCGTTTGGCTTCATCAACCGCAGCAACAGCCCCCATGCTCTGTTCGGCACCTGTACAAAAAATGGCATCAATGTGTGGATATTTTTCTAGAACCGCAGCCACCTGCTGTTTAGAAACCGCACGGTTACTGCTGTTATGATGGCTCTCTAAAATTTGGATATCTGGAAAATAGCTGATGACTTTTAAAAAATGCCCCGTACGCATAGAGTCTGCTGTACTGCCGTGGGGTTTGCGGATCATGACAATTTTACCCGCAACCTTGCCCGTCTCCTGGCGCAAGCGATGGACAAGATAGAGCCCTTGCTGGGCACCATTGGCTGGGAAGTTACCTGTTACCTGGGCCCGCACAGCACGGCTACCCACTAAACGATCAACAGAAACTGTGGGAATACCCGCTTTACTTGCTCGGTCAACCGGGGGTCCTGTGGGCGCCTCCTGCATCGGCCAAACAAGAATGCCATCCACCTTCTGTTCGATCAAAGCATCGATCTGAGCCGCCTGCTTATCATTATCAAACTCTGGGTCTAAAACGGTTAACGCTACATTGGGGTGTCTGTCCGCTTGCCACTGGGCAGAGTCCGCATTATTCAATAACCAGGGGTGACTTAAACCATGAATGGTATAGGCAACACGGTAGGTACGGTTAGGATCACCGATCGGACCGTCTGCCAATGGATAGAGAGAGGTAAAGGGTAGCTTGAGTTTTTGGCCACTGATGGGACCTGTAATATCTTGCCCGGTTCCAGCAACAAAGGCTTCTACCCTTTTTAGACCAGGTCGAGGATATTTTTTCATATAGATGGCGAAGGCTTCTTTTCTAAACAGGTTACTCACCTGTTTATTAGCCCGGCTTAGAGGGATTTTTTTCCAAAAATCGATGGCCTGTTGGCCCTTAAGATCCAAAGAGGAGACATACTCTAAAAAAGCCTCCCCTTGCAAACGACGTACTTTATGCCAATCAATAGTGCCTGCATACAGCAGTGTAGGAACAAGCGTAAACATCAATAAGGTGAGAGATAGTACAACCCCACGTAACATGTTTTTTTTATGGTTTTTCATTTTCTTGCACCTACTTATACCTAAGAACCGATAAACGTATACTTAAACCTATTCCGGAATTTCATAGCGCGTCTCATGACCCAACTGGGTACGCAGTTCATTGATCTCCTGTTTAAGGTTGATCATGCGTAGTTCCCGACCAATGGCGACGGCGCTGAATTTTTCCAACTCGGTTAATTTTTCTTGAATACCCTGCTCTGCAATTTTCCGTTCGGTAATATCCGTAGCAATACCCACTAGGCCAATGGGCTGGCCTTGGACATCACGAAAGGGAATTTTTCGGGTAAAATAGTGACGCATTTCACCTTCTGGGTTAGGTAGGCTCTCTTCATATTCCATCCGAACATCATCATCCAATACTTTACGATCCTGTTGATGAACGAGATCAGCCGCCTCTTTAGGTATTGGAAAGTCATAAACTGTTTTTCCAATAACATCGTCGCTCGTCACACCCAGCGCTGTTTTAAAATAGTCGTTGATCAGCACATGCTTTTCATCGCGATCCTTCATAAACACAATCGACGGAATACTATCAACCAACATGGTCATCAAATGCTGACTATCACGAATTTCCTTCTCAGCTTTCTTAAGCTCACTAATGTCATGGGCGATGCCCTCCAGCCCAACTACCTCTCCATTTTCATCATAATGGGGTACCTCTGAGACCTGCAATTGAAAGACGCGGCCATCCTTATTCTTTACTTCTACTTGATAGGCCGGAACTTTCTCACCCTGCATAACGTGCTGCGCCTTTAATTCAGCCCCCTCATTCATCGGTGCGTCGGTGAGGATTTCAGTAAAGTTTACCATGAATTCATCAGGGGTATAGCCAAGCATTTTCTCCACAGATGGGCTGACATAGGTAAAGACACCATCACGATCATGGGAGTAAAAAAAGTAACCTGAGCCAAAGCCTTCCACTAAATTTCTAAACCGGGCTTCACTCTGTTTAATGGTCAACTCAGCTTGCTTAAAGTTGGTAATATCTTGGACGGTTCCAACCATACGCCGTACGCGTCCATCTTGGTGCCAAACCACACCAGCCCCTTTAGAGACAACCCACCTGGTCTCTCCTTCCTTGGTCAGGATGCGATACTCCACTTCATAATCATCCATACGACCTTGACGGTACGCCTCACCTACTTTGAGTACCTGCTCCCGATCCTCAGGGTGTAAGGAGTCCATCCACAACTGACGGATCTGCTTAATATCTTTGGTGGCATAGCCAAAGATCTCAGAATAGCGATGGTTAACCACCGTATGACCGGTCTCCAAATCCACATCCCAAAACCCCAGGTTTCCACCCCGTAGCGCTAAATCTAAGCGCTCTTCACGCTCCTTGATCGCCTCGGCCACCTGCTTCTGTTCGGTAATGTCCTCCTGTAGAGAGATAAAATGGTCAATTTGCCCCTCCCTTAAAACCGGACTAATAGAGATGGATGCCCAGTAACGCTCTCCATTTTTTTTGCAATTCTCTACCTCACCCCGCCAAATCTGACCCTTATTAATGGTTTGCCACATCGTCTGAAAATGATCTGGTACCGTTGGTTCAGATTTTAAAATACTGGCGGTTTTTCCTTCTAATTCTGAGCACTCAAAACCAGTAACCTCAACAAACCGGGGGTTCACATACTCTATTATTCCATGGGGGTCGGTTATCATCACCATGGATGGACTGTTCTCCACAGCCAGTGAGAGCTTTTTCATCTCCCCTTCAGCTCTCTGCCGCTGTTCAATTTCCTGCCCCAAACGCCGGTTCCAAAATAACGTCATACCAATGATCAATAACAGCACGATACCAATCGGTAAAACCCAGATTAAAATGGTACGAAGATCTGTCCCAAACTGGATATTAATGGCCATCCAACTGTTTTTAATGGCGGCACGATCGCGGGCATCCAGCGTGTTCAAACCTTTATCAAGTATGCTCACCAGTTCAGGCCAATCCTTACGAACCCCCATCGCCAGGTCATAGGAATAAGGGGTCGGTGCTGCCACCCGAATTTGGTCCATTTGTCGTTTATCCAAGGTATAGGTAATAACCCCCAAATTACCTATAAAAGCATCAATCTTACCTTGCTCCAACGCCTGCAAACCCGCCAGGGTGGTATCTTGAGGAACCAGGTTCAATGTGGGGTGATCCCGCTTCAGATGTTCATGGGTAATATAGCCATTAACCACACCAACCTTCTGTTTTTCCAGGTCAGAAAGTTGATCGATAAACTGCCCATCTTTACGGGTCGCGATAATGACAGGAAAAGAGATATAAGGCTTAGTAAAGAGAAACTCTTTACGCCGTTCTTCGGTGGGTACAATGATTGGCACCACATCCAGTTTGCGCGCCTTTATCCCTTGTATCACCTGGGGCCACTTAAGATCCCACACAGGGTTGAACTGGAGATTCAGTTTGTTAGATAGAACATCCACAAAGCCTGAAGCAATACCACTGAACTGCCCATCATCATTTTGATAGCTAAAGGGTGGCCAAGCAAAATCATCCCCCATCCGTATCTCTGGGTGGGCTTTTAGCCATGCTTTTTCAGCCGTTGTCAGCTGTAGATCTTTATCATACTCATCCTCTTGGGGAGGCGTGGAAACTTGAGCCACACCAAACCACTTATCCTGAATGCGTTGGTATTCCCCTATTTCCTTAATAATTTTCAATCCATGATTGAGCTGAGCTAAAAGTGCAGAGTTTCCTTCCTGCACGGCAAACCCAAACCCCCGTCCATAGAGATCAAACTGCATACTGGTTAGCTCAACCTTAGACAGGTTCAACTCTTTAAGGGTCAACACCCCCACCAAGCGGGGCACCAGCGCCAACTCAGCGTCACCAGCGTCCAGCTTTTTTAACGCTTCAGGAATGGTTTTCACCAAAACAAGCTGATGATCAAGCTTGTTCTCCACCAGATAATCATGGGTTGCATCCCCTTGCATCACGACAATTCTCTGCCCTTTAAGATCTTCTATTCGGCTAGGCATTTTCGTGTTTTTATTCTTGAATACAGCAGCATAGGAGATGGTATGCGGGGGGGTAAAATCAAAGAGCTTATCGCGTTCTGGGGAGTATCCTACCAGGGGAAGAGCTTCAATATGCCCCTGTTCCAGAGCGGTACGTACGGTATCCCAGGGGCCCACTTGAAATTGGACCTCAAGCCCCATAACCTTTGCCACCGCTTTGAAAAGATCAACACTATAGCCGTCGGCCTCTCCTGCTTGATTGACCAAGGCGTAAGGGGGGTAATCCAACTCACTGCCGACTCGAATAACAGGGTGTTGCTTCAGCCATTGGCGCTCCTGAATGGTAAGGGCAGGAAAAAACTCTGGAGCACTCAGTCCCAACCAGCGTTTTCTAAGTTCTTGCCGCTCTTCGGAGGTCACGCTTTGCAAGGCTTTTTCTAAAATACTATGCAAGGGTTTAGGGTAGGATTTGCGGACACCAATCCTAACTTTAAACCGGTCCATATCATCAATACCCGAACGTCCGGTGATTTGTAATCCAGCCAAAGCATGTTTTTCCAAGGTATGGTTGATCACCATTTGGCTTCCGACAAATCCATCCACATTTCCATACACAACCGCTTCTAACCCTTCTAAAAAACCAGGGACAGGAACCACAGTGATATCAGGAAAATGATCACGCACAGACTGTTCGTAATAGTACCCTTTAACAATGGCCAGACGTTTACCCCGCATGTCCTCAATATTACGGATATTTTTATGCCTCTTATCAACCACAATGACCGTTGGGTTGGTGATATAATGCTCGGTAAAATCAGTAAACACTCGTCTTTCGGGTATATCCATAATGGCCGGTAAAACATCAATCTGGCCTGTTTTAAAACGCGCCAACAGTTCAGACCATTTTAGACCATTGATAAACTGTAAGCGCAGACCACTTTTTCTGGCCAATAAGCGCATAAGATCAATAGAAAAGCCGCTTGCTTTCTTCTTTTCAACAAAATCAAATGGTGGCCAATCCATTTCATTACCCACACGAATTACCGGGTTGTCTTTCAGCCACTGCTGCTCTTCATCCGTTAACTTGAGCGAACGTTTAACCTGTTCTGGGGAGGCTTTAAAAACCCAATGCCGTGGGTTTTTTATCCATATACGCTCCAGTTGTGCCTTCTGTTCAAGGCTCAGACTGCCAAGCCCTTGATCTACGTTCTCTAACAGAGTTTGCTGCTCTTTAACCACGGCCCCATACACGTTGTTTGAAAAATAAGGGGCAGGCGCAACGGTAATGGCACCGCGTAACCCAAGTTCATCGAGCAAGACCTCCATGGTGGGATCTTCACCAATCGCGGCATCGACAGCGCCAGATTTCAAGGCCTGCAAAACCCCTTGCCAACTGGAGTAAGAGACCAAAGACATTTCTGGAAACTGCTGCTTGAGCGCCGTTAACTGATAACTACTTTCCATCACCCCAACACGGCTCGCCCCAAATCGAGCGGGATCATTAGGAAGTTGATGATTACGTCTAAAGTAGAAGCTCGAATTTATTTTGTAGATAGGCTTAGAAAAAGAGAGATATTCCTTACGTTCTTTATTTAAAAAAAGGCCTGAATGAATATCCGCCTCACCCGCTTTGAGCGCTTTTAATGTGCCTGCACCATCACTCATACGAAAACGAACATCGTGCCCACTCTTTTTGGCCCATGCTCGCCAAAAATCGACGAGCAAACCTGCGGGCTCACCAAAAGAGGTCATTTTAGTTAACGGCGGATAGTCACGATCAATAGCAATGACCAGCGCTTTTCCATGATCTTGAGAACTCCAACGCCGTATAACATCCAGCCTCTCTTGGCGACTAACGCGCTTAAACCCTTCATTTAAATAGTGTAAAAGATCATTCGAACCTGCCGTAACGGCAACAAACCAATCATTGGCATACAGAAGTTGAGAAGGTGAAATGTTAAACTCATGCAAGCGGCCCGCTTTTTTAAGATGATAGATCCCCGAGGGGGTATCGGCTGCAAAAGCTTTAATTTCTCCTTGGTTTAACGCTTGGACAATGGCCTCATAACTGGCGTAGGGCACAATGGTTGCTGATGGGAACTTATCCTTTAAAAAACCTTCAACATAATCGCCACTCAAAACCCCAATACGGTAGGCTGTAATCTCAGCCATATTGGTAATGGCGGGTAAGCCTTTATGCAGAAAAATATGAGTGCTGGTACGGCTTAAAGAGCTGCCGTAATCCAGATATTGATCTCGCGTTTCGTTATAAAACAGCCCCGCGTGGGCATCGTAAGCCCCCCCCCCTACTTTTTTAAGGCTCTCATCCCAGGAAAAAGGATCGAACGCTACGGTTTGACCTGTTTTTTGAGCCCATAGGCGCCAAAGATCGATCAGTATACCGGCGGGTTTTCCTTCCTTATCTTGAAAATGAAAGGGCACACAATCTGAGCAGTAAGCGATACGGATAGGATCCTGCGAAAAGAGCTGCGCGTGATCAGGCGCTTTTTGCGTGGCATACAGGGGGACCATATGAAGAAATGGCAGGATAGCGATCAGAAAAAAGATCAACCTTATCCGTATATTAAACTGTTTTTTCTTCATCTTATTTAACTCATACCCCAAAAGAGGTCAAAATGATGATCTAAGGCGATTGGTACCGACCCCACCCTATTCATACGATCTCTTAATAAAGACAAGTAGCTAACGAATTAATTCCGCATGCTCTAAATGCCTTTTGTAAAGAAATGTTCACACACTTAGCATAACTAACCTTACGCATACCTGCTTGAAAATATTATTTCAATTTCTCTCATCAGTCATGCCAAGAATCTATAATGACGAAGGGCGAGACTAAACCAGTAAGTCCGTTTGCGACCTACCCCTCCTAAGGCCGTATTTTACGAAATCGTGACGGTGTTTGCACATAAAGCCTCAGTAAGACAAGAAAGCGAAAAAAAGCCCTCTTCCTGTGTCACGCATCTTCGGCCATTCCTAAAACACCACCTTACTTCTCTACGTTAGCCCGCTAAGATCACGACCACCTAAGCTAAACATCACGTACATTAATTTTTACAACACCATTTTGTTCAACCTCTCATCACGTTGCTAAAAGAGATCAACAAAACAAAGGTGTGACTTTTCAACGATTAAGAGTGGATGCTGCAGTCGGTACACATTTGCCTTCACAACCCTTTAACGCTTTGAGTAGTTTTACTCAGAGTAATTTTATCATTTTGTATCTCAAACTATAGAAAGTTATATTTTAGAAAAAGGATCATTGGCGGTGGATACCATTCTCTGGATACCAGTTCTCAGGGAGTATAGGACGCCTATTTAGAGAGGCACACGACGATTAAGAGGGTTCTAAGCCGTCAGAAGAAGCATTCTACCATCGGCTATATGCTACCAGAGCAAGGCGATCTGGGTTTTTAACTTTGTGCGTAAAAAACCACCCATAAAAGTATTGCCCCATCCGTAACGACCAGGTAATGGGGGGGGGATCATACACAGCCCGCTTTAACATTCTTTGAGGGCCCAGGCTAGAACTTATGTGGGGAAGGACTACAAAAGGATGCTGAACGCTCTATGTGAATAAGGTTCATTTAGCATAAACCGGTAGGGCAGAATCAGCGCTGTACTCAGAACCGTCATCTCCCCTACCCCCTCGATGACCCTAAATTCATACATATATATGATGCAGAAATGATACTTCTCCCCCATTTGAATGGAATAATTTCTGCTGCGACATACCACAAAATCAGTCATTTTTATGCTAGATAAATAGTTTCTTATATTTTAGGATACAATACATAAAAGTATCTTAAGAAATGATACGGTCAAATAATAGACGAAAAAATATGAATGATAACAACCTAAAGCTCTTTGCTTGGATTTTTTTGTCAACAATTTTAAAGACATATAGTTGATGCAAGTCAAGATGCCAGGTCTTATTCATAAATAACCAGTATGGGTGCAAGCTCAACACGACCTTTAATCTTTTCACCATCAAAATATGTTCAACTCGCTCAAAAGAGAGAGCAGTCTGTCAAACCCACAGGATGAGATGTCATGAAGCAAAAAACTGTAGATATGATGGCCAGTGTGGCTAATAGCCCCATGCTTAACCTCGTTATTGGCCTTTTTCTCTTGGCGTGTGGACTGGCTGAAACCATTCATGAACTTGAGCAGGAGTTTACCCACCCAAAAGCGCATCATGGCATGTTTGTCTTTGGCTTGATCCAGGCCTTCAAGAGCCTCTCCATGGTACTAAAAGGCATGAAGTAAGCCATATGACGAAACTCAAACCATGTATAAGAACTTGTTTTGTGTAAGTCCGTACAAAAGCACAACTGGCGAAGTTACTTTGAGTTTTCTATATTACAGCAAGGTTCTAACCATGATTTTTCAGCCCTATTTTAAAGGGATGATCCCAGGGTTATTGGTACTCTTAACCCTCATGAGCGGTTGCAAAGCCACACCATTCCCACCGACTCAAGTTGGCGGGGCAATGACGGCTGTGCATGACCCCCAATCCGCTCAGGCCAGTTGGAACACCCTGCTCTCCCAAGCCAAAACCCATAGCTATTCAGCTTCACAAAAAATGGCTTTAAAGGGGTTAAATGACCTGAAAGACGGGGAACTCGATGCGGCATCCAAAGTTTTCAACCAAGCCCTAAAGCTCGATCCAAGGTCCGCACTCATACACTACCTGAATGGTTTAACCTATCATTTACAAGGAGTTAAACAGTCAGCCACGACACTGGACTTAGCAGAACAGGGCTATAAACAGGCTTTACGGTTTGATACCAGTTTTTGGTCCGCTCATGCCATGCTCGGTGCTCTTTATAGTGAAAAAGGGCAGCACCAAAAATCTCTTTACCACACCCTGCAGGCCCTATCTTTACATGGCGACTCTTCACAACTGCTTTGGCAAGCAGCTAAAGCGGCCTATAAGACCGCCAAAGTCGATGTTGCAGCATCCATGATTGTACGATTGGAAGCCAAAGGGGACATTCAAACACCCCGTCAGATCACCAATGCAGCGATTATTATGTCCGCCGTTGGTCATCAACAAAAAGCAGCCCATTACCAAGCTAAACTTGATCGAACCGGCCCATCCGCCCCCCTTGCACAACGTGTTGACCAACGCCTTGCAGACTGGCAGTCCATCTATACGCGATACAACACAACAAGTCAGACCAAACCTGCTTCCCCCTTGGTAACAACTCCCTCCCCCGCTTTGATGCAGGTTAAATCGACCTTTATTCAACAGGTACAAGGTTTTGAAGCATCGGGTGAAGAAGATGAAGAAGAGCTTGAGGAAAGTCTGACGGATGAAGATGAGACTGAAAAATCTGTGGTCGTAGATGTCGTCATCATCCGTAGTGAAGAGACACTAAACACAGCCAAAGGCGTTAACCTTCTTAGTGGTTTGCAGATTCAGTTTGGGGATAGCGACAATTCGGTTCCCGCTTTCCGTAAACAGTCTGTACAGCAAGCTGCAGATGGCACCATTGAAAGCAGTTACTTTACCGATACCATTACCCGTGCTCTGACCATTCCTGCCATTACTTACACACTCAATATTGTTAATGCCAACAATCAACGTAATGAAATTTTAGCCAGACCGACCATCTTGGCGACCAGCGACCAGGAGTCAGAATTTTTTTCCGGCACAGAGCTCAATGCCGCTGCAGTTGCAACAGGGGCTCAAGGGGGAGAGTCCATCAGCATTGAAAAAGAGATTGGGGTAAAACTTCGAGTACTGCCACTGTTTAAAGAGAATGGTCAAATTCAGTTGCAGGTCTACGCAGAACGTACGTTCTTAAAATCACCAAGTACCGATGTTAATTTTACTTTCCGTTTAGAGACCTCAAAAACCACAGTTAATGCCAATGTGATTATGCGCTATGGTGAAACGGTTATTCTAAGTGGATTAAGTGAAAAAGAGTCGGAATCCAGCCGGGATGGCGTACCGGGCTTACAAGATATTCCCGTCATTCAGTATGCAACATCCCGTCAATTGACCAAAGAGTTTCAAAAGTCGGTACTTATTCTGCTAACCCCTCGTCCCGTTCAGTATGTCTACCAGCCCAAAGAGAACCAGCGCCGTTCAGCCCAACAAACCTATGACGGGGAAGGTGTGGCCATTGCAGCCTTAAGAGCCCGTTATAGTGATTGGTTCCGCCCCTACCCCAACTGGGCTTCCATTTTTCATCACATGCAACAAAACAGCCTTTATCGGGAGTTTCGTACAGGTGATGTTGAACTGGAACATTGGAGCAACATCAATAACCTGCAAGACCGCTTAAAACAGGCATTAACCTTTTTATGGTATTAAAAGCGACCTCTTTTAGTCATGGCGTTAAGTAGAGCACCCCAACCCGAGTAATGCTGGTTACGGTGCGGCAAGCTCTATAGAGCCAGCTGTTCACATGCGCTCTATAAACAACAAAACTGGCCTAATACTGTTATTTATGCCCTAAGGGGGCAAGGATATGTATCAAACAAACAAACATAACCTCACGGGTGCCCTACCACCTTTTGCTAAGGTCGCCTTCATAAGTGTGCTCAACGCCCTTCTCCTGCTACTGCCCTTAGCAGCCTATGCTGGTTTATGGTCAAAGCATGATGAGTCGGCTTCTGTAAAAAACACCGGCCAGACCATGATTAATAGCCAACGTATGACAGGTATGCATAAAAAGGGCTGCCACCTTTGTGATCTGAGGTATGAGAACTTCTCACGGCAGCAACTGGCAGGTACCGACTGGACAGGCTCTTTTCTTTTTGGAAGCAGCTTTGCCTGGTCTGACCTAAAAGGGGCCAATTTTAAATCGGCCATTCTAACCACTGCCCGTATGGAGTGGGCCAACTTTGACCATGCCTCCTTTAATAAAGCCAATTTAGAAGAGGCCGCTATGTTCCGCTCCACTTTTCGTGGGGCCAATCTACGCCGAGCCAACATGGCCTATGCCGACCTCTCTACCAGTGTCCTTGAAGGGGCCAACTTATTAACGGCCAATCTGCATGAAGCACGTCTGACCGGTGTGCAAGCCAAAGAGGTCAATATGCGCAATGCTGACCTTCGTGAAGCAGACCTTACAGATGCAGATCTACGCCATAGTGATTTTCAAGGTGCTTCACTCTGGAAAGCCAAGCTAAGTGGAGCCAATTTAAAAAATGCCAGTTTTGTCACGGCCCACATGCGCCATGTTGATATCTCTCAAACCTTTATTCGCCAAACCAATTTTCGCAGCGCCAAACTGCAAGGCGCCAATTTTTCAGGCTCCTCTTTGCATACCGTGAACTTTCATGGGGCAGACCTCTCGTCTGCTAATTTTCGGGGGGCTCACTTTAAGAATGTAATCTTAATCAATGCCAATCTGTGTGGTGCTATTTTACCCAATGGCACAAAGGCACCTTGTACAAAGGGAACCCATCACCGCTCCCTTGATCTGACCCCTAATGAAACAATGGGGCCGCATAATAGTGCATATAGAGAACCCCAGGTAGCCCCGTACAAAGAGCAACCCGCGGGCTCTCTTTCTAACCAAAGGCGTTCTCATCTCTGGGTCAATACCGCCCCTCAGCCGAAGGCGAACCAAACAGCGGGCACCCACACGACAAAGGGTCCTAGCACACACCCTCTACATTCAAATTCATTACCTGGCTTGGAACTTCTCGTAGGAACATCCCATGACGTTCTAGAACATTCTGTTCCGTTGCCTGATGTGGATCCTCATACTTTGACACCCCATAATAAACTGTTGGGGAATACGGCACCGGCGAACCCTCTTCATAACCATGCACAGAAACCGCCCCCTCCATCACAACCCATGAGTTTTCCTGTCATACAGGAGCAAGAGATATGAACTATTTAAGACCTTTTGCGGTTCTACTGATAAGCGCAATCGTGCTGTTCAATAGCCCTGCTACACATGCTCAATCCATGGCGGGCGACCCAAAGGTATGGGAACAGGCTGATCACGCAACCGTGGTAGAGGAAGCACAGAGTAACCAAACTCTACTTGTTGCTTTGCCTAATACAATTTTCTCTTCCCTGCGTAATGGTCATCCTGTTGGGGTTATCAGTGAAGCAACGATCCATCTTCTAAAAAAACTAGGCTACCAAGTTAAACTTATCCGCATGTCACCGGACGCCATGAAAGAAGCTCTAAAAGAGGGGAGTATTGATGTCGGAACCAGCCTACCAATCCCCTCTTCTCAGGAAGACCACTTCCTGTACAGTGCTCCTTTGATTCGTGAATACAACGTACTCATGGTGCGTAATGGCGACAGTTTTACATTAAACAGAAGATCTGATCTCTATGGTAAACGCATTGGCGCACGTAAGAATTTTCTTTACCCACTGCTTCAAGATGACCCCAACATCACCCTTATTTACCATCTAAAAGATGGTGAAAATGCACGCAAGCTCATGCTTGGTGAGTTGGATGCCATTATTGTTGGCTCGGTCTCAGATATTTTTGAATTTACGGCTGAAGGGGTTATGCGGGAGCTTGAACTGACGGTCATGAAGACAGCTGTGGGGTTTGTAGAGATCGGATCTGCTTTCTCACACAATACGTTTACCCAAACACAACGGGATGCCTTTAATCAACGGCTTGCTACATTTATGCAAAGTCCAACATGGCAACGCATTTTAGAACGCAATGGCATGCGTGATCTGATTCATCAATGGCCACTCATCCAGACCGAAACTCGTTTACCCCCCATCGGTCAAGAGCCCGAACCGTATGAACCTTAACTCATTATGGGTAAACAAGAGGGAACACCGTACTAAAGATAAACAGCTGTATGTTCTAGTCAGGTGAAACCAAAATCACACATCAATAAGTCTTCAATTGATGGTGGAGGTTGAGCAAACTCTCGGCACTTTTTCAGAACAGCACAGGCTTGCCCCATTGGATTAAAGTCTGGACTGTAGGGTGGCCATGGAAGCAATTTGTGGCCATGGGCCTCCAGTAATTCCTTAATAGGTCTTGTGCGGTAAAACGCTGCATTGTCCATCACGAGGACACTGGGTGAGTTCAGCAAGGGTAACAACATTTCCTCTAGCCAGGTCTCAACCAAGTTCCGCATTGCACGAGAAGTGGAAAACCACTAGAGCCAACCACTCACCAACCCTCTGTGCCAGAATCAAATTGGTACGATTGTGTTTTCTGCCTGGCCTTTCACCAAAGAGCTTCTTACCTCTTCTTGCCCAAGCGTGCTGCCTACATACCGCATCCTCAAAGCCACTTTCATCAAAGAAAGCCATGTTCTCTTTACCATATTCAGTCCAGCACTGACGCAGTTTATTTAGATAACCCACTCTTTTCTTGTGGTTTCATTCCGTATAGCGCATCTTTTTTTTAACGTA